>JBDHWA010000045.1:0-9990 GCA_039809945.1 Dehalococcoidia bacterium
AAGAACAGCTTCGGGTTCGGCGGCCAGAACAGCTGCCTGGTAATCGTGAAGTACGAGCGGTAGGGCGCACCTCGGCGTTAGGCGGGGAGGTACTGGTCGGCCTCGTACCGCACGAGTGATCCAGCGAAGCCGCCGAACAGGACCTGGAGCACTTCGTGCCCGCGTTCGTCATAGGTCTCGGGGTCGATTGCTGCCGCACCAAGCACCAGGCGGAGCACCTGGAGGAGCGACGCCTCCCGGTACTCGGCCCCCAGTTGGCTCCGGCTGTACTGGTGCACGCCACAACCGGCGAGCGTTTCGTGGTACAGGTCGAGCAATCCCTCGGTCTCCTGGTCAATAACCTCTGGCCGGAGATTGCCAGAGATGAAGTACTGGAGGTCGTTCGTCGCCGAAGCGCCAAGGCAGAGTTGCCAGTCGAGCATCACCAGTTCGTCCTCTGTGCCCGGTGTCCCAAACAGAAGGTTGTCGAGCCGGTAGTCTCCGTGACAAAGCGTCCGCTGGCGGGTGAAGAGCGGAGCCATGAAGTGGTCCCAGCCCGCGCTCAGCCCCTCGGCACAACGGCGCACCACCGGGTCGAATGCGTCTGCATAGCGGTCCAGGAACACGGGCAAGCTCTGCTCGTATCCCATCCGCATCACCTGGAAGAAGGGGTGTGCCGCCGACGCAGGTAACCACGTGTAGGTATCCAGCTTCGGCGACTCCCACCAGCGAGCGTGAAGCTTCGCAAGCGCCGTGATGACCAGCTTCGCCTCATCGAGCGAGCAAGAAGCCAGCTGGTTGCCCAGGCGGGCATTGCGCACGTCTTCCATTACGAGGGCGAAGCCGCCACTGGAGGGTTCGAAAGCAGCGTGGTAGACCCGCGGCACGCGAGCGCCCGACGTCTCCGCGAGCTCCCGGTAAAACCCGACCTCGCGTTCATAAAGCCCCATGGTGGTTGCCAGCGCTCGTGGCTGGGGCTCGCGCGTTGGCAGCTTGACGACGACAGAAGCCGGAGCGCCGTCGGCCGGTGTACCCGCATAGGTCAACTCAACCCGGCCGAGTTCACCGAGGAAGCCGACACCTTCGCCAATCACCGTCGCCTGGAACGCGGCGACGCTGGCGTCCGGGCCGAGCGCGGAACTGAGGGCGTGCGAGAGCCACTCCGCGTTCAAGTCATCGATGCAAGCCGGAAGCGGATGGCTTGTCATGGTTCGCCTTCCGATTTGGGATGTCGCATGCTAGCACGAGCGTGCAAGCCCCCCGGCACGCCCGCCGTGCCCTCTCCCCTCCCATCCCTCTAGCACTCTCACCGATAGAGTGCTAACATCCTCGTCGCTAACTCTTTTGCACCCACTTCCCCAGGAGGAATTTCACACCTATGGCAGCAAAGGCCGCAGCCAAGTCCGCGAGCAAGACCAAGCTCGTCCCCCTCTCCGACCGCATCGTCATCATCCCCCTCAAGCAGGATGAAGTGACCTCGAGCGGGCTGGTTATCCCCGATACCGCCAAGGAAAAGCCCCAGCAGGGCGAAGTCGTCGCCGTCGGCCCCGGCCGCCTCGATGACAACGGCAAGCGCGTCGCTCTCGACCTCGCCGTCGGCGACCGCATCCTCTACGCCAAGTACACCGGCACCGACGTCAAGATCGACAACGTCGACTACATCGTCCTCAACGAGAAGGACGTGCTCTGCAAGCTCGAGGTCTAAGCGCCCACTGATTGCGCCGGGCAGGCGGAACACCGCCCCCGGCGCCCTGGCGTGCTCAGTTTCGAGACAGAGAAAGAGAGAGATACATGGTTGCCAAGCAACTGTTGTTCGATGAGTCGGCCCGCCGCCGCCTGAAGGATGGCGTCGATGCGCTCGCCGATGCGGTCAAGGTCACCCTTGGGCCGCGCGGCCGCAACGTCGTCATCGATAAGAAGTACGGCGCACCGAACATCACCAAGGACGGCGTCACCGTCGCCCGCGAAATCGAACTGGATGACCCGTTCGAGAACATGGGCGCCCAGCTCGCCAAGCAGGTCGCAACGAAGACCAACGACATCGCCGGCGATGGGACGACCACCGCGACGGTGCTCGCCCAGGCCCTCGTCCGCGGCGGCCTCAAGGTGGTCACCTCGGGCGCGAACCCGATGGCCGTCAAGCGCGGCATTGAGGCGGCGATGGCCGAGGCCGTAAAGGACCTCCGCAGCCAGGCCCGCCCGGTCCTCACCAAGGACCAGATCGCCCACGTCGCCGCCATCTCCGCCAACGACAAGTACATCGGCGACCTCATCGCCGATGTGATGGAGAAGGTCGGCAAGGACGGCGTCATCACGGTCGAAGAGTCCCGCGGGATCAAGTTCGAAACCGAGTTCGTGGACGGCCTCCAGCTGGACCGCGGCTACGTTTCGCCTTACTTCGTGACGAACACCGACCGCATGGAAGCGTCCATCGAGAACCCATACATCCTGATCACCGATAAGAAGATCTCGGCGGTCCAGGACATCCTCCCGGCTCTCGAGCGCATCCTCCAGATGACCAAGGACATCGTCATCATCTGCGACGACGTCGACGGCGAGGCGCTGGCCACGCTGGTGGTCAACAAGCTGCGTGGCACGATCAACATCCTCGCCGTGAAGGCGCCGGGCTTCGGCGACCGCCGCAAGGCCATGCTCGAAGACATCGCCATCCTCACCGGCGGCACCCTCATCACCGAGGACATCGGCCTCAAGCTCGAAAACGTGACCGTCGGCGACCTCGGCCGCGCCCGCCGCGTGGTTTCGAGCAAGGACGACACGACGATCATCGAAGGCATGGCCAGCGATGAGGCGATCCAGGCCCGCATCAAGCAGATCAAGGCCCAGATCGACGACGCGACCAGCGACTTCGACCGCGAGAAGCTCCAGGAGCGCCTCGCCAAGCTGGCCGGCGGCGTCGCCGTCATCAAGGTCGGCGCGGCCACCGAGGTCGAGCTCAAGGAGAAGAAGGCCCGCGTGGAGGACGCCCTCAGCGCCACCCGCGCCGCCGTCGATGAAGGCGTTGTGGTCGGTGGCGGCGTCGCCCTGATCCGCACCCAGAAGTCGCTCGAAGCGCTCGCCGCCAAGAACAAGAACGACGACGAAAAGGCGGGCATCAACCTGCTCATCCAGGCGCTCGAAGAGCCCACCTGGACGATCGCCGCGAATGGCGGCCTCGAAGGCTCCGTCATCGTCGACAAGGTGAAGCGGCTGAAGACGAACAACGAAGGCTGGGACGCCGAGAACGACGTCTGGGGCGACATGTTCGAACTTGGCATCGTGGACCCGGTGAAGGTGACGCGCTCCGCGCTGGAGAACGCCGCCAGCATCGCCGCCCTCGTGCTCACCACCGAAACGCTCGTCGCGGAGATCCCGCAGCCGCCGATGGCTGCGCCGCCCCCGCCTGAGGACTACTAAGCCTCAGCGGGCGTGACGCCCGTGACCAGTTCCCCCTGTGCCCCCGGCCTGTTCGCAGACCGGGGGCATTTCTTTGCCGGCCAGCGCCCGGGTAGAGCCGCACAACCAAAATCGCCGGCCCCTGGCTGGGACCGGCGATTCGGTGGGAGGTTTCGGACGGGCCGGGTCACAACACGGGTTCCCGGTTCGCCCCGAAGCGTTCGGCCTGGCGGCGTTCCGCGCCGCGGCTGAGCCGGATGAGCGCCTGGTCGAGCCAGTCACGCGGGTTCGATGGGACGACAGCGCCGGTGCGCTTCGCCTCGGCCAGGAGCTGGTAGCCCGCGAGCTCGCGTTCCCGTTGCTCGAAGCGCTCCTGGATCAGGAAGTCCAGTTCCATTGTGGTTCTCTCCTCGGAAGACTGCGTTACCGCTCATTCAGAGTAGCTGGTAACTATGTTACCTGTCAATGCCCGTCACTGGTTACATTGCCGCCTATCTGTGCTATTGTTCACGCATGGACGAAGCAGCCCGCGACCTCCTGCTGCAGTTCCTCTGGACGCGTGATTTCGAGGACCACATCGACACGCCGGAGAAGCTCCGCTCGTGGCTCACCGGGCTCGACCTCCTCGGTCCCGAGGAGAGCGTGACCGACGATGACGTGCGCCTGGCGCGGCGGTTGCGGGCAGCCACGCGCAACCTCTGCGCGGTCAACGGTGGGGCGGCCCTCGATGTGCGAACGAACGAAGTCATCGACATGGTCAACGCCGTGGCGCCCCTGCGGGTCACGGTCGGGCCATCCGGCGCGCTGGGCGTTGCCCCCGGCGGGACCGGCGTCGGCCGGGCGCTTTCGACCCTGCTCGCCCTCGGCTACCAGGCCACGGTCGACGGCGAGTTTCCCCGCTTCAAGACGTGCAAGGCTTGCGGCTTTCCCTTCTACGACGGTTCGAAGAACGCCAGCCGCGTGTGGTGCGACATGAACGCCTGCGGCACGAAGGAGAAGATGCGCGCCTACCGCGCCCGCAAGGCCCTCGGACAGAAGTAACCCCTTTTCGAACGCCATTCGGACCCCTGTTATGCTGTGGCGACCCTCCCCGGAGCACGCACCATGGGAACAGTTGCGCCACTCGAAACCCGCGCCGAGGAGTACCTCGCCGGCATTCGCGCCATCTGCGATGAGGTGCGCGCAGCGGCGCCCGAGACCGAAGCCAACCGCCGCATCTCCCCGCGCCTGGTCTCACTGCTCAGCGGCGCGGGGGCGTTCAGCGTTGCGGTGCCGCAGGCCTGGGGCGGGCTCGAACTCGACCCGCTGACCCACGCGCGGGGCATCGAACTGCTCGCCGAGGCCGACGCCTCCACGGCCTGGTGCGCCATGATCGGCTGCGACACCGGCTACGTCTCGACCCGCCTCGAAGAGAGCGCCGCTCGCGCCCTCTACTCAGACCTGGCCGCAGCCTCAGTCTGGGTGGCAGCGCCCACCGGCGCGGCAGTCCCGGTTGATGGCGGCTACAACGTGACCGGCCGCTGGACCTTCGCTTCGGGATCGAGCCATGCCCGCATCTTCTGCTTCGGCGCGCTCGTCATGACCGACGCCGGCCCGGAGATGGTCGCCCCCGGGGTTCCCTCGATCCGCGTCGTCGCGCTGCCGCGGGAGCAGGTCGACGTGATCGACACATGGACCACGACCGGCTTGCGCGGCAGCGCCAGCAACGATGTCGCGGTGACAAACGCGTTCGTCCCGGCCAGGCACACGTTCTCCATGGCCACGATCGAACACCCGCGGCCGGAACCGCTCTACCAGCTGGGAACCCTGTTCGTCTGGAAGATCGGCGGCGTGCCCCTCGGCATCGCCCGCGGCGCCATCAATGACGTGCTCGCCATCGCCGCGACGAAGCGCACCCTCGGCAACACTGCCGCCATCCAGGAGAGCCAGTGGCTGCACCTCGCCGTCGCCCGCGCCGAGTGGAAGTACCGCCAGGCGCGCACGTTCTACTACGAAGCCCTCGGTGACCTCTGGGCGACCCTTGCCCGCGGCGAAAAACCCACCCGCGAGCAGGCGGTGCAGGTCCACCTCTCGGTCATCGGCGCGATGGAAAACTGCACCGAAGTGGTCGATGCGATGTACCGCGCGGCCGGGAGCGCCTCGCTCTACGCCCGGCACACGCTGGATCGCCGCCTGCGCGACATCCACACGGCGGGCCAGCACACCACCTTCGCCCTGGACCGCGTGGCGGACGACGGCAAAGCCCTCCTCGGCCTGCCGACCCCGAACGCGCCGATGCTGAGCGTCCCGAAGTAGCTCCCGCCTCTCCCGCGAGACTCCTGCCATAATGCTGTCACCAGTGGCCCGCACCCACTGGCAGCTCCTGACAAAATGGTGTCAGCAGCAGGGGTGCAAGATGAGATGGCACCGGGGCGTCTCCCTGGTGACACCTCTCTTTCGGAGATACCCATGGACGTCACATCCATCTCGATCCAGGTTGCCAGCAGCGACCCTCAGCGGCTGTTCTCGTTCTACCGCGACGTTGTCCAGCTGACGCCGCAGCCAGAGATGGGCCAGGCCTTCGCGCTGGGGCCGGCTGGCCACCTCCACATCGTCGAACACAGCGCCGTCTCCGGGGCGGCGAAGGAACCGGCCCGCGCCATCCTGGACCTGCACGTCGGAAACATCGATGCCGAGCACGCCCGCCTCGAAGCGGCCGGCGTCACCTTCTCCCGCAGCAAGGGTGTCGAGTTCTGGGGCGGGATCATCAGCACCTTCGCCGACCCGGATGGCAACATCGTCCAGCTCATCGAACACCGCCCGGAACTGGCCCGCGAGGAGAACTGAGATGGTGGTGACGGCAGCACCGGAAATGGCGGTCTCGCAGTTGGCCATCAGCGTGGCGAGCGAGCGGCCGCACCGCCTCTTCCACTTCTACCGCGACACGCTGGGCCTTCCGGGGGCAACTACGGCCGGCCTCGCGGTCCGCGCGGGAGGCGCTGCCGTCACCTTCGTCGCCGGCGCTCCGGGCAACGGGACCGCGGGGTCGCAACGGACCACCCTCGGCCTCGTTGTCGAAGACCTCTCGCTCGAACAGGCGCGGCTCGAAGCGGCGGGCGTCTCCTTCGTCCGCCGCAAGGGCCACGACCCCTCGGGCGCGCGCATTTCGACCCTGCTCGACCCGGACGGAAACCACGTCCACCTCATCGAACCCCACGAGGAGATGGCCTAGGCATGCGCCGCGCCGACCGGCTGTTCCAGGTCATCCAGCTGCTCCGGCGGCGGCACGTGCTCACGGCCGCAGCCATCGCCGAGCAGCTCGAGGTCTCGGAGCGCACGGTGTACCGCGATATCGCCGACCTCGTCCGCTCGGGCGTCCCGATTGCGGGCGAGGCGGGCGTCGGCTACACCCTCCGGCGCGGGTTTGACCTGCCACCGCTTATGTTTACTGAAGAGGAGATCGAGGCGCTCGTCCTGGGCACCCGTGTGGTCAGTTCATGGGCCGACGAAGCGCTCGCCCGAGCCGCCGAGAGCGCCCTTGCCCGCATCGAAGCCGCCCTCCCGGACCGGCTGAAGGCGCGCCTCATCGATTCGCGGCTGTTCGCACCCGGGTTCCACGTACCGCAAGGGGTCGCCGCCGCGCTGCCGGACCTCCGCCACGCTATCGACGAGCGCCGTCTCACGCGCCTCGACTACGTGGACATGAAAGGCGCCCGGACCGACCGCATCGTCCGGCCGCTGGGGCTGTTCTTCTGGGGCAATAAGTGGTCGCTGACCGCCTGGTGCGAACTGCGCGAGGACTTCCGCGACTTCCGCCTGGACCGCATCGCCGGCATGGAAGCGCTGGACACGCGCTTTGAAGCCGAGCCGGGCAAGACCATCGAGGATTTCTTCGCCAGCCGCGGCCACGAGGAGTAGGGATCCGCTCAATTCCGCAAAGGCCCGCGCGTCAGCAAAGGCATGGTCCGAACCGCTACCCTGCCGAAAGCAAACCACCGGCGGCGGCCCACCACGGCAGGCGAACCGCGAACGGCAGTGAGCGGATGGTGGCGTAGGGACACAGCCCGCGGGAGCCGCCTTCCTACTTCGCTCTCCCGGAACAGCCATCCCGCTTCCCTGCCGAAAGCAAACCACCGCGCCAGCCACCACGGCAAGGGAACCGCGAACGGCAGTGAGCGGATGGTGGCGTGGGGACACAGCCTGCGGCAGCCGCCGTCCTATATCGCTCTCCGGAACAGCCACCCCGCGTCGGGACAGCCCTTGCTCATGCGCGGGCCTTGGCGGAAGCGGTGGCGGTTCTGCGTGGAGGCTGCCGCGTCACCCTCCGCGCACGCCACGATCCGCTCACTGCCGTTCGCGGTTCCCTTCCTCCGGTTTCCCTTCTTTGCGCGTTTGCGCCATACTCCCGGCCACACTGAAAGGCGGTTCATGTGCCATGCTTAGCCCTTATCGAGTCATAGACCTCACCGATGAGCGCGGCCAGCTGTGCAGCCAGGTCCTTGCTGACCTCGGCGCCGAAGTCATCCTTGTCGAACCGCCCGGGGGCTCTTCGTCACGCCGCATGCCGCCGTTCACCGGGGGCGAACCAGACCCCGAGCGCAGCCTCTGGTTCTGGTCCTACAACCGCGGGAAGAAGTCCGTCACCGCCGACATCGAATCCGAAGAAGGCCGTGCTCGTATCGTCGACCTTATCCGCAGCGCGGACTTCCTCATCGAGTCGTTCGCGCCCGGCTACCTCGACAGCCTCGGCATGGGCTACGCCGCTCTGCGCGAACTGAACCCCCGGCTGGTCATGGTTTCGATCACCCCATTCGGCCAGACAGGCCCGCGCGCGAACTGGGCCGCAAGCGACCTCACCGTCTGGGCTTCCTCCGGGACCCTCCACCTGACCGGCGACGATGACCGGGCGCCCGTGGGGCTGGTCCTTCCCCAGGCGTTCCTCCACGCCTCGGCCGAAGGCGCAGCCGCCGCGCTGGTGGCCCATGCGGCAGCCATTCGCGACGGCCTCGGCCAGCACGTCGACATCTCCGCCCAGTCAGCGTCGATGATGGCAACCCAGTCAATGGTGCTCTCGAGCGCCTGGCACGACGACCCGATTAACCGCTACTCGGGCGGGCTAAAGCTCGGGCCGCTGGTGCTCAAGTTCGTCCAGCCCGCCGCCGATGGCTTCGTTTCGGTTTCGTTCCTCTTCGGCACGGCCATCGGTCCGTTCACGCGCAGGCTCATGGAAGTGATGTGCGAGAAAGGGTTCGTGGACGAGGCCACGCGCGACAAGGACTGGATGAACTACACGATGCTGCTGGTGACAGGCCAGGAGCCAGCCTCGGAACTCGACCGATGCGTCCGGCTCATCGGCGAGTTCACGGCGGCGCACACGAAGCAGGAGCTGATGGAGATGGCGATGGAGCGCCGCCTCCTCATCGTCCCGGTGAGCACGACCGAGGACCTGCTCGACTCGCCGCAGCTGGCCGTGCGCGACTTCTGGCGGCAGGTCGAACACCCGGAGGAGGGCCGTTCGCTGCGCTACCCGGGTCCGTTCGCGAAGTTCAGTGCAACGCCGATCCAGTACGGGCGGCGAGCTCCACGCATTGGCGAAGACACAGCCAGCGTGACGCGGCGGCCAGCAGCGCCAGCCCCGGCAGCGCCCGCCGGCGGAAAGCGCGCTTTGCCGTTGGCCGGGGTCAAGGTCGCCGACTTCGCGTGGGTGATGGCTGGCCCCGCTGGCAGCCGCTACCTGGCCGATGCCGGGGCCACCCAGGTGAAGATCGAAAGCACCAAGGCTATCGACACGGCCCGCACCCTGAACCCGAACATGGACCGCCAGGGCGGCCCGGAGCGCTCGGGGCTGTTCGCCAGCGTGAACGCTGGGAAGCTCGGGCTCACGCTCAACCTCGGGACGGCCGAGGGCCGGGAGCTGGCCCTGCGCATGGTGAAATGGGCCGACATCGTGGTCGAAAGCTACACCCCGCGAGCGATGCGCGGCTGGGGTCTCGACTACGAGTCGCTGTGGAAGGTGAAGCCGGACCTGATCATGCTGAGCTCGTGCCTCGGCGGGCAGTACGGCCCGCACTCGTCGCTGGCGGGCTACGGCACGATGGGCGCCCAGATCGCGGGCTTCGGTGAACTCGCGGGCTGGCCCGATCGCGCGCCCGCCGGACCGTTCGGCGCGTACACGGATTACATCGCGCCGAAGTTCACCGCCGCGGCTATCCTTGCGGCGCTGGATCACCGCCGCCGCACCGGCGAAGGCCAGTACATCGATTTCTCGCAGGCCGAGTGCTGCCAGCAGTTCATCGCACCGGCCTTGCTCGACTTCCAGGTGAACGGTCACATCATGCGGCGGCAGGGCAACGCGTCGCCGCTCTACGCGCCGCACGCAGTCTTCCCCTGCGCCGGGACTGACCGCTGGGTCGCCATCGCAGTCGAAACCGAAGCGCAGTGGCAGGGCCTGAAGACCGCGCTCGGTGAGCCTGCCTGGGCTGCGAACCCAGCCTACGGCTCAGCGGCGGGCCGGCTGGCTGCGCGCGAAGCCATCGAAGAGGAAGTCGCCGCATGGACGGCGTCGCGCACCCCGGACGAGATCGAGACCGTCCTCCAGCGCCACGGCGTCCCGGCCTTCCGTTCGGCCACGAGCGAAGA
>JBDHWA010000046.1:0-9878 GCA_039809945.1 Dehalococcoidia bacterium
TCGCGGCGGCGAGGTCGGCGCCGAGGCCGCAGGTCAGGTCCACGACCGGGAGGCCGAGCGCGGCGAGCCGGGCGGCACGGCGAGAGGCCACGAGCGGGTGGGTCATCATCTCGATGCCTTCAGCGGTGTAGAGCCAGCTTCCCTCGCGGCCGTGGTTCTTCGAGGCTCGCGCTCTGAGGGTCAGTTGTTCCGCGACAGCAGCCGCCTCCGCTGGCGGTAACTCGCGGCGGAGCGCTGCCGCCAGCCGCACCGGGTCCGCCGGATCGAGCGCGGCGTGGGCCGCGAGGGCGGACTGACCGGCTTCGCTGACCAGGTAGCGGGCGCGGCTCATCTCCATCCCGCCCAAGCTAACAGGTATGCGAGACTGGAGCCGTGGCGAACATCCTCTGCCTCGACTTCGACGACACGATTGTGATGGAGAACGCCGCGCGGCTGGTGTTCGAGCGGTTTGCGGCGCCGCACTGGCGGGAGTTCGAAGCGCGCTACCACGACGGGCAGCTTTCGGTGGAGCAGTTCAACGCAGCGGTGCTCGATACCATCGACGCCGGGGGTGACGAACTGCGGGAGTTCGCAGTCAACGCGGTGACCGTCCGGCCAGGGTTCCTCGAGTTGCTGGACTGGGCGCACTGGAACGGCTGGCTGGCGACGGTGGTCAGCAACGGGTTCGACTTCTACGTGGACGGCGTGCTGGACTCACTCGGGTTGGACCGTGTGGCGCGCCACAGTGGCCGTACGCGCCAGGACTACCGCTGGCGGGTGACCTACTTCAGCCCCCGCGGCGTGGCCCTCGAGGAGGGCTTCAAACTGAGCTACGCGGCCGCTTTCCAGAACGCGGGCGACTTCGTGGCGTACGTCGGCGACGGCGCAAGCGATGTCCCGGCGGCTCGCCTGGCGCAGGCGGTGTTCGCGCGGGATACGCTGCTGCAGCGCCTGGACGGCGAGCATCCGCGGCTCTTCCCGTTCGAAACGTTCGAAGACGTGACGGCGACGCTCACTGCGCACGCGACAGGCTGGACGGGCGACGGCTAACCGATAAGGCCCGTCTCCCGGAAGGCGTCGATGTCGGCGCCGGAAAAGCCGACTTCCCCGAGCACCTCATCGGTGTGCTCGCCGAGCGCGGGCGAGGCGCGCTGGATGCGGGTTGGCGTGCCGGACATCTGCACGATCGGCGCCGGACCCATGAGCGGCCCGAGGAGCGTGTGCTCGTACTCGACGAGGAAGCCGTTCGCCTCGACCTGCGGGTCGCCCCACATCTCTTCGATGAAGCGCACGGGGCCGACGGCGATGTCGAGCTTGTCCAGGTAGTCCATCCAGTAGGCGTTCGGGTGCTCCTGGAACTTCGCCTCGCAGAGTTCGACGAGGCGCGTGCCCACTTCTTTCAGGTTCGCAGGATCGAAGCCGGGCTCGTAACGGGGGTCGGTGAAGTCGAGGGCTTTGCGGAAGCGGGCGCGTGGTCCCGGCCCAAGGCAGCCGACCACCAGGTAGGAGTCGGCGGTCTTGTAGGGGCGATAGTAGACGTTCCCGGCCAGTTCGGGCATGAGGGCGCGGCGCTCGGCGTAGACCTCGGCAATATCTGCGCCGCGGGCGCGGGCGGCGTGGATCACAGCGAGGCGGCGTTCACGCGCTTCGACGTCCATGGCCATCACTTCGCGCGAACCGGCCTGGATCGCCAGCGAGGAGAGGAGCAGCGAAGAGTTGATGGCCTGGCCTTCGCCGGTACGCTCGCGGTGGAAGAGGGCCGCCGATATGGCCCACGCAAGGGCAACGCCGGTGACGACGTCCGCCGGTGCGAAGCCAATTTGCATCGGCAGGCCGTTCTGGATGTTCGGGTTCGAGGTGGTCAGGCCGCTCATCGCCTGGGCCACGATGTCGTATCCGCGGCGGTCCTTGTCAGGGCCCTGCTTCCCGAAGGCGGTGTTCTCGGCGTAGATGATGCGCGGGTTGAGTCTGCGGGCTGACTCGTAGTCGATGCCGAGAGCTTCTGGAACGCCGGGACGGTAGTTGGTGAGGAGGACGTCGGCCCAGCGGATGAGCGCGTCCCGGATGGGAGCGGAGCGTTCGTCCTTGAAGTTGAGGGTGATACCGCGCTTGCCGCGGTTCTGGGCGAGGTAACCCTTGCTCTCCTTCGGGATAATCTCGGCCTGGAGGCGCCACGGTTCGCCTTCGAGCGGCTCTACCTTGACGACATCGGCCCCCATCTCCGAGAGCAGGGCGCCGGCCAGGGGGCCGGCAATGATCTGTGTGCAGTCGAGAATGCGCACGCCTTCAAGGGCGCCTGCCATAGGTTCGCTCCCCGGGGAATCGGAATGTGGGGCGACTATACCCCGCTGGCAGGCGCCGGTGGCAACGGCGCGGACTTTCCCGCAGAGTGGCAGTTGTGCATCCAGGATCCCGGTCTCCCGGCCTTTGCGCTCAGTGCATGTATTCCCGGCAGGTCGTCAGCGGGCGGGCATCGGTGTTCTGGCTGTGCGAACGGTCGAAAGCGGATGCGCGCTTTCGCAAGTATCCGCCGCTCCCGGTCTTGTGCTGCGAAGGGTTCGCGCGGGCCGAGGGCGAAGCCGTTGACCGAGACGATCCACGGTGAAGGACCGCTGATGGAGATGGGCATCCCGGCAGCCTTCCGGTTTCACGACGAAGCGCCATGACCATGATGTACACACGAGGCTGGCCATTCTGTAAAGCGGTGTGGTACGGTACGCGTCCGGCTGAAAGCGGGGTAGCTACCGGCGGGGTACCCGACGCGCATGAAACGGGGCTTGATGCCATCTCCCATTGCATCAAGCCCCATGCTTCCCGAATGCTTCGGGCGAGCGTCCTTGCGGACCAGTAGCGCGCTCGGTTAGGTAGCTACCTCCTTTCAGCCAACCTCGCCACACTCCCCTCTCCCAACGGCCTGCTCGAATTCAACGAGCGAATGTTCCGCCGAAGGAACGCGGGCAGTTCAGCGTCGTCCATGTTCGACACGCCGGGCAGCCCGTAGTCGCGGATGCTGCGCGTCGTGTCCAGGTTGTCGTCGATCGTCATGGCCCGCGGGGCAAAGCCCGTGGCGATTACGGTCATGTGCACCTCTTCGGCGACGCGCGGGTCAACCACGGTGCCGAAGATGATGTTCGCCGACGGGTCAACGACCTCGGCGATGACGCGTGCAGCCATATCGAGTTCGCGGAGCTGCAGGTTGCCGGCGTGGGTCACGTTGAACAGCACGTTCTGCGCACCGTCGATCGACTGGTCGAGGAGCGGGCTGCTGGTGGCTGCGCGGGCAGCTTCGACGGCGCGGTTCTCGCCGGCGCCACGGCCAACGGCCAGGAGCGCCGGGCCGGCCTCACTCATGGTGGTGCGAACGTCGTTGAAGTCGAGGTTGATCGAGCCGTTCTGGCTGATGATGTTCGAAATCGACTGGATGGCCTGGCGGAGGACATCGTCGGCGGTTTCGAAGGCCTGCTCCATGGTCACATCTGCGGGGCAGATTTCGATGAGGCGGGAGTTCGGGA
Source organism: Dehalococcoidia bacterium (assembly GCA_039809945.1). Classification (GTDB taxonomy): domain Bacteria; phylum Chloroflexota; class Dehalococcoidia; order Tepidiformales; family Tepidiformaceae; genus Amarobacter. Next base: position 3,492 of record JBDHWA010000046.1, read on the forward strand.
TCGCAATGAGGGTGTCGACCTTGTCGCGCAGGCGGGCGAGGCCTTCTTCGGCCTGCTTCATGCGGCGCGCGCCTTCCCACTGGAACGGCTTGGTGACAACGCCGATGGTGAGCGCTCCACAGTCCTTGGCGATCTCGGCGACAACCGGGGCCGCGCCGGTGCCGGTGCCGCCGCCCATGCCGGCGGTTACGAACACCATCTCGGTGCCGCGCAGGATGTCGTAGAGCTCGTCGCGGCTTTCGTCAGCGGCGCGTTCACCACGGGTCGGGTCGCCGCCGACGCCGAGGCCCTTCGTCAGCTTTTCGCCGATGCGGAGGCGCGTGGTCGCCTCGGAGGAGGTGAGGGCCTGCGCGTCCGTATTGCAGGCAACGAAGGAGACGCCGGGGATCTTGGCGCGGACCATGCGGTTGACGGCGTTACAACCGCCACCGCCGACGCCGACCACTTTGATGTCCGGCAGGAGTTCAGTTTCGTATCGAAGGCTCATGGTGCTCGTTCCTTTCGCGAATGAGTCGAGACTGCGGGGTTCGTCAAAAGTGCTCATTCCTCTCCTCCTCCTTACTGGGGCATGAGCGCCCTCCCGAGGGATGCAAGCCGGCGGAAGATCCCGCCGACAGGCACATCGAAGCTGGGGCCCGGCGCTGCTTCCACAACGCGTTCGCGGCCGCTGAGCGCATATTCGACAAGGCCAATCGAGGTTGCGAAGGCCGGTGACCCAATAAGGTCGGACAGCCCCGAGTAGCCGGATGGCCGGGCCACGCGGGCGGGAATGGCGAGCCGGGCCTCGGCCACTTCGGCGAGACCTTTCAGCTGGCTCGTGCCCCCGGTGAGGACGATGCCTGCAGCGAGCCGGTCATAGAAACCGACTCGCTTTAGCTCGACGGCGACCATCTCGAGGATCTCCTCGGAGCGGGCCTGGAGGATTTCGCAGACGTGGCGCAGGTCGACGGTCTTCTTCGCCTGCGTGCCGAAGGCCTGGATGTCCACCGTTTCGTGCATCGAAGGGTCGGCGTAGGCGGCGCCGACGGTGCACTTCAGCTGCTCGGCGGCCTCCCACGGGCAGCGCAGCACGCGCGCGAGGTCGTTCGTCAGCTGAGAACCAGCAATGGGCAGGCAGGCCGTATGAGCGAGGCTGCCCTCGTCGTAGACGGCGATGGAAGTGGTGCTCCCGCCGATATCGACGAGGGCGACGCCCTGCTGGCGCTCTTGCTCTTCGAGGCAGCTCGTGGCCGAGGCGATCGATTCGAGGACGATGTCATCGACCTGGACGCCGGCGCCCTCGACGCACTTCGTGAGGTTCTGCACTGCGGAGACAGCCCCGGAGACAATGTGCACCTCGGCATCGAGGCGGCCGCCGAACATGCCGACGGGGTCCGAGACCTGCTCGGTGCCTTCGATCCAGTAGCCGCGCGGGACCACATGGATCACCTGGCGGTTCGTGGGGATGGCGACCTGGCCGGCGCTTTCGAGCACGCGCGAGCGGTCGTCTTCCGAAATGGCGCGCGAACGGTCCGGGACGGCGATGATGCCGCGGTTGTTCTGCGACGAGATGTGGCCGCCGGAGATGCCGACAACCGCACTCAGGATGCGCATGCCGCAGGCCTGCTCGGCCTTTTCGACCGCGACGCCGATGGCTTCCCGCGCGCTCTGGATGTTGTCGATGACCCCGCGCGAGAGGCCCGCGGCGGGGGTTACGCCGACCCCGAGGATGCGCGCTTCGCCCTGGTCTCCGAGGTCACCGACGATGACGCTGACCTTCGTGGACCCCACGTCGATCGCTGCTACTGTGCTCCGTCGTCCCATTGTCCTCTCCTTACTGCAGCACCGGCCGGTTGCCGTAGCGCAGGTCGATGGTGGTGTAGTTGATGTTCCGGACCTGGGCTTCCTTTTGGAGGGCAGCCCAGACAGAAAGCTTGTAGGCGATCGACGACGAATCGCCGAAGAGCGCCGTCTGGCCGTTGGCAGTCGTCACCTGGACGCCTTTCCCGGAGGTGAAGGCCACCTCTGAGACGGTCGTGCCCAGCTGGCGGGGAAGCTTCTCGTAGATTTCGGCGGCCGCATCGACGGCCTGGTAGTCCACGCGGTCGCCGACGATGCGGTTGCCCGCTTCGGTGCTGCGAATGACCGGCGAACCCTCTGGCGCAGGCCCCTGGCCGAGGACCACGCCCTCGCGGTCGATGGTGTACTGGACGCCGGTCTGCTCCCAGGTGCCCCAGGCCTTCCGCTCTTCGACGATGACGCGGACGGTGTGAGGCCAGTCGCGTTCGATACGGACCGAGTTCACGAGCGGCTGCTGGTAAAGCGAGCGCTGAGCCTCGGCAAGGTCGGCGTCGAGCATGGACTGGCCGAGGAGTCCGGAGGCTTCGACGACGGTTCCGGTGGAGATGCGCTGGTTCCCAACGACCTCGACGTTCGAGACCTTGAAGTAGGGCGACGTCCACGCCCAGTACGCGCCATACCCGGCCATCCCGAGAACACAGACGACCGCCCCAAGAATGAGGAGACCCTTCGACGGGCGCCAGAAGTGGGGCATGCGGAAGCGCGGCCCGCGTGGCCCTCGCGGGGGCGCCGAACCAACAACGCCGCGGTTCCGCTTCACGATGGTGTGTTCGCGCGCTTCGCCGACGACGGGGCGTTCGCGCTTGATGATGCGCCGTGCCGGGTTGTCCTTCGGCGGGCGGTTTCGCTTCACAATCATCGCGCGGCCCTCCGCTGGTGACGGTCGAGCGCGAGGTCGAGGATGCGCGAGAGCAGGTCCGTGTAGCCGAGCCCGGAGGCTTCCCACAGCTTCGGGTACATGCTGATGCTGGTGAACCCTGGGATCGTGTTGACCTCGTTCGCGACGATCTTGTCGGCCGGCGTGAGGAAGAAGTCGACGCGGGCGTAACCTTCGCAGCCCATGACCTGGTACATGCGGATGGCGGTGCGCTGGATGTCGCGAGCGGCGCCTTCCGGGATGGGCGCGGGGATGTAGAGTTCCGTGGTGGAAGCCGCGGAATACTTGCTGTCGTAGTCGTAGAAATCCCGGTCGGGGACGATCTCGCCGACGATGCTGGCCTCGGGGTGTTCGTTGCCGAGAACGGAGCATTCAACTTCGCGGCCAACAATGGCCTGCTCGACGATGGCCTTATCGTCGTAGGCGAACGCGGCCTCGAAAGCGGCGGGCATATCTTCGCGGGAGCGGGCGCGAGTGACGCCGACGGAAGACCCACCATTGGCAGGCTTCACGAAACAGGGATACCCGATCGCCTGGTCTATGAGCGCCATCGAATCATTCTGGGCAAGTGTATACTCCCATGATCGAATTACGGAATAGCGTGCGACAGGGATCCCTGCCTCACGGAAGAGCGCTTTCATGAGCGCCTTGTCCATTCCGATGGCGCTGGCCGCGACACCGCACCCCGCGTAAGGGACGCCGGCCAGTTCGAGGAAGCCCTGGAGCGTGCCGTCCTCGCCGTTTGTCCCATGGATCAACGGGAAGGCGACGTCGCAGGCCGAGAGGGCCGCGAGCGCTTCGCCGGCGCGGAGCAGCGGCTGTCCTGCGCCTTCGAACGAACGCACACCAGCGTCGAGAGCCGAGCGGGTTTCGGACGGTGTGAGCCACTGGCCGTCCTTCGCGATGCCGATTGGCAGGACCTCCCAGCGAGCGGGATCGAGCGCAGCCATGACGCTACGGGCGCTGGTGATGCTGACTTCGTGTTCGCCAGACTTGCCGCCGAGGAGGACCGCCACGCGCTGCTTCACCATCACCATTCCCCCACGAATTCGACTTCGCGCTCGAGGGAGACCCCGAACTGCTCCTTGACGCGGCGCTGGGCCTCGGCGATGAGCCAGGCAACATCAGCGGCTGCGGCGTTGCCGTTGTTCACGAAGAAGTTGCAATGCTTGTCCGAGATGGCGGCCTCGCCGCGCGTTGCCCCACGCAGGCCAACCGCTTCGATGAGCTTCCATGCTGGCGATTCCGGCGGGTTCTTGAAGGTCGACCCGGCGTTCCGGCCGCGCGGCTGGGCGGTCAGGCGTTTGCCGTCGTAGGCGGCGGCCTGGGCGGTCAGCGCGTTCGCATCACCCTCGGCGAGCTCCAGTTCGGCTTCGAGGACGGCCTTGCCGGCGACTTCGCGGCGGGTGAAGGCGCTGCCCCGGTAGACGAGGCCGAGGTCCTTCGCGTCGACCCACTCGTCGCCGTTGCCGGGGAGTTGGAGGCGCACGCGGCGCAGCACATCGGCGAGGCAGCCGCCATAGGCGCCGGCGTTGTAGACAACTGCGCCCCCGATGGTGCCGGGAATGCCGACCGCCCAGGCGAGACCTTCGTGGCCGAGGCGGCACATCTTGCGGGCGAAGGCCGCGAAGCTCGCGCCGCTTTCGACGCGATACGTGAGTCCGCTGGCGGATTCGGCGCGCGCGCGATTGTCGAGCACAAGCCCGCGAATACCGGCGTCAGCGACGAGGATGTTGCTCCCGCTGCCGAGCACGAACAGCGGCACATCAGCTTCGTAAGCGGCGTTCGTCGCGGCTGCGAGGGCCTCGGCGCTGCGGACGGTCAGGAAGAGATCTGCCGGACCACCGACGCCGAAGGTGGTGTGGCGGGCGAGCCGTTCGTCCCGGCGCAGTTCGCCGAGCGGCGCGAGTGATACGGCCAGGGATTCGATAGCGGTCACCGCAGGGCCTCCAGCAGCCGGGGGCCAACTTCGACCACGTCGCCGGCGCCGATGGTGAAGACAACGTCGCCGGGGCGGGCGAGGGCCTTCGCCTTCGCTGCGGCGTCATCGAAATCCTTCGCGTAGACGGTCTCGACGCCGGTAATAGCCGCGGCGAGGTCCGCTGCCGAACGTCCGGGCAGCGGGGCTTCGCGGGCAGCGTAGGTTTCGAGAACGACGAGCGCGCTCAGGCCCTTCCAGCAGGTCAGCCATTCGTCCCACAGGTAAGAGATGCGGCTGTAGGTGTGCGGCTGGTAGATGCCGATGACGCGGCGCTCGGGGAAGGCGCGGAGGGCGGCGGCGATGGTCGCTCGCACCTCGGTCGGGTGGTGGGCGTAGTCGTCCATAACGAGGACGCCACCGGCTTCGCCGACAGTCTCGAAGCGGCGGTGCGCGCCCTGGAAGCTGGCCACAGCATCGGCGATGACATTGAACGGGACATCGAGGCTCAGGGCGACCGCACAGGCCGCGAGGGCGTTGCGGACGAAGTGCTCGCCGGGCACGGGACCATGCAGCGTCCCGACAGACCTGCCGCCGCGGGTGACGTCGAACGAGACGCCGTCCGCGGTCAGCGTGATGTTCTTCGCCATCCAGTACCGGACGCCCTCGATACCGTAGGTTTCGTGGCGCATCGGGTCATCGCCGAGCACGTCGGAGACGTAGCGCGCGCCGGGGTCATCGGCGCAGGCGAGGATGAGGCCGCCCTCAGGGACGCGCTTCCCGAACTGGACGAATGCCTCGCTGTAGGCCTCGGCGGTGCCGTAGTAGTCGAGGTGGTCGGGTTCGACGTTCGTGATGACGGCGATATCCGGGGTGTACTCGTGGAAGGCGCGCTTGTACTCGTCCGCTTCGACCACGCAGATGTCGCCGTGGCCCCAGGCGGCATGCCCGCCGAGGTCGCGGCTCTCCCCGCCGAGGAGGTACATCGGCTCACGCCCGGCCTTCACGAGGATGAGCGCGATGAGGCTGGATGTGGTGGTCTTGCCGTGGGCGCCGGCGACCGCGACAACGCGCTTGCCCTCCATCAGCTTCGCCACCATTTCGGCGCGAAGGAGGACGGGCAGGCCACGGCGGCGAGCTTCGGCGAGTTCCGGGTTATCGTCCGCTGCGGCGGCAGTGGTGACGACGAGGCGCGACTCCGCGGGGACGTTCGCCGCGTCGTGGCCGTAGGCGACCGTTGCTCCCATGGCGACCAGGCGGTCGATGAGCACCGAGGGGCGCAGGTCACTGCCGGAGACGGCGATGCCGCGCTCGAGCAGGAGCTGGCCTATGGCCGACATGTGCATGCCGCCGATGCCGATGAGGTGGACAGGTCCCACGATTTCACTCATTTGCGCGCGACCTCGAGGACGACCGACGCAATGGCATTCGCGGCATCGGGACGAGCGAGGTTGCGGGCGGCTTCACGCATCGTGGCGAGGCGGCCGGCATCGGCGAGGAGATTCGTGATCGTGCCGCCCAGCGCGGCGATGTCCGCTTCTTCGAGCACGACGGCGGCGCCGTTCGCCGCAAGCCAACCAGCGTTGTTGCGCTGGTGGCCGCCGGCGAACGTCCCGGGAATAAGGACCGACGGCAGCGCCGCAGCAGGAATTTCACCGAGGACGCTGGCGCCGGCGCGGAAGACACCGAGGTCGGCGGCGACCATCAACTCGGGGAGGTCGTTGCGGAAGCCCGCCGGGTGGTAGCGGGAAGC
>JBDHWA010000047.1:0-9873 GCA_039809945.1 Dehalococcoidia bacterium
GCCACAACCGCGTCGAAGAACCGCGCTCGCGGATGGCCGGCCAGCACCCCTTCGGCGGTCCGCACGCTGTGGGCCTTCTTGAACGCCTCCGACTGGGTCCACTGGAGGAAGTCTTCGCGGGAGCGCCAGATTGTGTGGGAGACGTACTCCCCCGCTTCATCGCTCTTCAGGAGCGAGAAGTGGACGAAGCCCTCGAACCCGGAGAGGTAGCTCTCACGGGTCCGCCACCCTTCTTCGAACTCACGTTCGCGGCCCGGGCTTACAGAGAACTGATTCATGGCGATGAACATCTGGGCGGCACCTCAGATAAGAATCGCCGCTAGTTTATCCCCCAGAGCTTCGCGCAGTTATACCAGCCCCCGGTTCCGCCAAAGTGGCCCCTCACCGTGCGCAGCCAGAGCGCCGTTCTGAGATTCACGACGGGGTCGTAGCGCATCGCGAAGTCCTCGCCAGCATTGATGAAATGGTAGCTGCCGTTGAGTTGCGCGAGGCCGTAGCTGCCCCCGGCGGGGTCGTTCACGTTGTGGGCCATGGTGTCGAGGCTGCGCGTCTCGCACAGGATGATCTTCCGCATATCGGGCCACCAGCCGGGCTCATTCGGCCAACCAGCCTGGCGGGCGTACTCGTCCAGCTGCTCGAGGGTGATGAAGCGCTCTGCGGGCGCGTAGTACGGCGCTTCGGGCCCCGCTGCCTGCACCTGCACGGCGCTCACGGCCGATTTCACGACCCGCGGTGCGGCAACCGCCACCCGCAGGCAGAACTTGCTCTTCGCAAGGTCGAGCGGCAATGCCTTGCTTTGCACCGACCATGGCCGTCGCTCACCCGCGGTTACCAGGGAGCGGACCTGTTCGTTGTAGGCCTGGGCTGCCTGGTTGTACTCGCCGGAGAGCACTTCGACCTGTGCCTGGCGGACAGGTTCGTTCTCTGTGCCGGCCGCAGCCTTCAGTGCGTTCTCGGCTGAGCACACCTGGATCGCCTGGGCGCTCAACGAGTCATAGGCGGGCTGGGCGAAGCTCCAGTCGGCATCGTTCGGGGACGCAGCTTCGGCACGAATGGGGAGGAGTCCCGCGGCCGAACAGACTATGTAAACCGCAGCGCCAAGGATGACGAGGCTGCCGAGCGCCATGATGACTCGGCGCGACCCACGGCCATAGTCGCTCGGATACTCCTGCACTCCACCACCTGCACGGAGGGTTAGTGCAGGGTACGAGAGACTGAGCACCCGCCGCCAGAGGCTTTACCGTCAGTTGGCAAGGGTTTGTTGAACACTTTGCGCAACGCGGTGCATCGCCTGCCATCCCTCGTAACTTCCGTCCGTCAGGATGGCGATCACGTAGGCGCCCGCCGGGTCCTCTACAAACGCCACGTCGTGCTGGGCGCCTTCCCAGGTACCTGTCTTATTTCCCACTTGAAGGCCGCCGGCGATCTCCCCTGCGAGCGCCTGGGGAATGCCGCTCCTGATCGTCTGGTTGAGCAGCAGTCCACGCGCGAAGTCCCGCACTTCCGGAGTCATCCCCTCGCCGGTGTAGATGGCCAGCATCAACCGCGAAAGGTCGTCGGCGGTGGTCCACAGTTCCTCGCGGTTCACGGTCATCGTCTCGATACCGATCGAACGCAGGGTTGTATCGATGTTGGCGGAGCCGAACGCATGCATCAGCGTGACGGCCGACGAGTTGTCCGACACCTCAATCATCGGCGTCAGAAGGTTGCGGACGGTGATCGAGCCATCCTCCTCGAAGTGGAGGAATGCTGAGGTGCCGAGGTCTTCGGCCGCATCCTCGTCCGACATCGTGAGCTTATCGTCGAGGTTCAACCGGCCGTCAGAGAGCCGAATCGTAGCCTCGTACAGGACCGCGAGCTTGAACGTGCTCGCTGCATAGTACTGGACGTTCCCCTCGTACGAAGCGGACAGGCCATCGGTCACCCGCCGCACCGAGACGGCAATGTGGTCCGCATCGGCGCCCGCCGCATCACGGATGCGGTCTGCCAGGAGCGGCGATGGGACAGAAGGGACGCCACCCACTGGCGCTATCGCGGGCGCCCCCGAATCCCCTGCACGAACCTCACCACCAGGCGCAGCGGCATCAGCATCCGGATGCGCGTTGGCTGCAGTACCGGAGCCGGTTTCCCAGGGCAGTTCCGCCCGGTCGGTCGGTTCCAGCGCTTCGAAGATGCTGAGGCAAAGATAGATGCCAGCGGCAACAACCGCGATGCACGCCGCTGCCAGCCCGGCCGGCCACGCCGCCGTCGCGCGTTGAGCGCCAGAAGGATGCGCCGCAATGCGCATCGCAACCTCCGCCCACCCCTCCGCGCGTCATCCTACATCCGAACCGTTCCGAACCCAACTGGAAATCACGTTACCATTGGCTCGTGACGGAACTCCCCATCTCCTTCTCCGATGTTGAAGCTGCGGCCGCGAGGCTGGACGGCGTCGCGAACCGTACGCCAGTCCTCACCTCGCGCACCTTCGATGCGATCACCGGCGCGCGGGTATTCTTCAAATGCGAGAACTACCAGCGCGTGGGTGCATTCAAGTTCCGCGGCGCTTACAACCACCTCGCCCAGCTCCCGCCGGATGCCCGTGAGCGCGGCGTCGTCGCGGCGTCGTCTGGGAACCATGCACAGGGCGTGGCGTTGGCGGCGAAGCTCCTTGGCATCCCGTGCACCATCCTGATGCCGGATGACGCGCCCGATTCGAAGCGGCAGGCCACACTCGGCTATGGCGCTACCGTTCTCGCGTTCAACCGCCTGACCGAATTGCCCGATGTCGTGGCTCGGGCGGCGGCAGAGCCCACGGGCGCCTACATCGTCCCGTCGTTCGATGACCCTTGGATCATGGCGGGCCAGGGCACGGCAGCATTGGAGCTCATGCATGAAGTGCCGGACCTCGACGTCGTGGTCGCCCCTCTCGGCGGTGGTGGGTTGCTCTCCGGAACGGCCACTGCCGTCCGGGGCTGCTCGGCAGGCACACGCATCTACGGCGTCGAGCCGGACACCGCAGACGACTGGGTCCGGAGCCTGCGGGCGGGCGAGCGTGTCATGATCGACCCCCCACCTACCATCGCCGACGGTGTGCGCACACGTCAGCCGGGCAAGCTGACATTCGAAGTCGTCCGGGCCCTGGCCACCGGCGTGGTCACCGTCACCGATGAGGCCATCAAGGATGCCCTCCGCTTCATGGTGCTGCGGATGAAATCCGTGGTGGAGCCCACCGGCGCCGTCCCTGCGGCGGCGCTGATGACCGGGCGCATCCCGGACGTTACGGGCCAGCGAGTGGGCGTCATCGTCTCTGGAGGCAATGTCGACCCGGATCTCCTCGCGGCCATGCTCATCGGAACCCTGTAATCTCCGCCATTTCTGCCGACGATCATCCTGAGGGAGGCAGGAATGGATGCGCGAACACCCGCTTCATCGCGTCCGGCGCTTGTGCTGGGTGGCGGAGGCGCGCTCGGCGTCATCCAGGCCGCCTACATCACAGCCGCCCTCGAAATGGGGTTCCGTCCAGAACTGATCGTTGGCACGAGCGTCGGCTCGCTGAACGGCGCATGGGCGGCGCTCCATCCAGACCGGCCCGAAGAACTCCTGAAGATCTGGCTCGGACTTGACCGGCTTGCGCTGGTTCGCTTCCAGCCCATGCGTCTCGTCGGCAAGTTGTTCCACCCCACGAGTGTGACCACCAACGACATCGTTCCCCGCCTGCTGCGCCGGTACCTGCCAGGGGCCCGCTTCGAAGACAGCGCCATCGAACTCGCCGTGACCGCCACGAACCTTTCCCGCGGCGAGAAGCATGTCTTCACCGAAGGCTCGCTCGAACAGGCCATCCTGGCCTCCACCGCGATCCCGGGCGTCTTCGAACCCGTCGCCATCGGCGGCGAACTCTTCGTCGATGGCTGCGTCACTGCGTCTGTCGACCTCGCGACAGCGGCGGAGATGGGCGCGACGGAAATCCTCGCGATCGACCTCACGCCGTTGCCGGCCCCCGCACGCCCGAAGACGGCGGCGGGGGTACTGAAGCAGTCGTTCAGCATCCTTACAAGCGCCACGACTCGCGCCGCAGAGACCTGCCTGGCACGACAGATGCCCGTCCGCGTCATCCGGCCCGACCTGTCGCACAACTCGCCCTGGCGCCTCGACGATAGTGCCGGTTCAATCGCGCGCAATCTGCGGCTGGCGGCAGACGGCCTGCGTGGCGTCTTCGACAGCGACGGCCACATCGCGCCGGACGGGACATGCTGGGCGATGCCACCGGCGGCCTTACCCGCACAGGAAGGCGTATCGCCGTCTCGCTTCTTCGGGGCGGCCAGGAAGGCCAGTTAGTCTACGGGCGTTGGCGTCTGGCGCTGGAAGTCGGGCGTGCGCTTCGACAGGAACGCATCGATCGCTTCCTTGTGCTCCCACGACCGGTAGGCGGCCGCGAGCGCCTCGCCTTCCCGCCGCATAACGGTGGCGATGTCCGGCTCGCTCGTGTTCTGCACGATGAGCTGCCGGATCTTCGTCATCGCATAAGCCGACTGCCCGGCCAGTTGCTCGCCGAGGGCCAGCGCACGAGCGACCAGCTGATCGTTTGCCACCACTTCGCTCACGAGCCCGGCCTCCCGGGCTTCAGCCGCCGGGATCATCCGGCCAGACAGGCACCATTCGATCGCCCGGGCCTGGCCGACCATTTGCGGCAGCAGCGCGGAGCTCGCCAGCTCCGGCACGAGGCCCATGCGCACGAAGAACATCCCGAACCGCGCGTCCTCGCTGGCGATACGGATATCCATCGGCAACACCTGGGTCACGCCGATGCCGACTGCGGCGCCGTTCACAGCGGCAATTGTCGGCTTCGCCAGTGACCGGAGGAACGACACCCAGTTCGTCGCGACGGCCGAATCCTCATCGGCTGCTGGAGCAGAGCCGGACCCTACGTCCCGGGCCTCGCTGTTCGCGCGGAACACCGCATCGACATCGGCGCCGGCGCAGAACGCTCGTCCAGCGCCCGTAACGACGATCGCACCCACACCGTTGTCGGCAGCAGCCGCACGCATGGCGGAGGTCAGTTCCGCCATCATCTGGGGGGTCCATGCGTTCAGTTTCTCTGGGCGATTGAGGGTGAGCAGCGCCACGCGGCCCTGCTGCTCCACCCGAATCTGTTCGTAGGTCATGCACGTTTCTCCCAGGATTTGCGCCGAAGCATACCAGTGAGCGCCGCCACACACGCCGCCTTCGCCCGCGTCCACTCGCGAGGATTGTCAGACACCGGCGCTCGTGTCATACAATCGCGTCAAATTCTGTCGACAATGGTGAGACCCGATGCGATTCCCACCTCCAGCGCGCGAACTCCGAGCCCGCCGCCATGACCCGGTGGATCCGTGGTCAACCAGCTACAAGGTCTACGCAGCTGGCCGCCTGAAGGGCGCGATCATCCCGATTGAAGAAGACGAGGACGGGGCCCGCTGGGAGAGCATCGCTCTCGACGGCAGCGTGGCCCGGTGGAAGTACCGGAACCACGCCCGTGACTATCTCTGTGAGCTTCCCCTGCCGGCGCGCCCGCACGGTGGCCGGTAGGCTTCGGGGCATAGCGCCTACGCCACCCCGAGCGTGAATCCTTCGTAGCCGGCCTCGGCCACTTCGGTACACCGCGCCCCATACACCCCGACGCCGCCGATGTACGGCATGAACACGCGCGGCTTGCCGGGCACGTTTGCGCCGATATACCACGAGTTGGCGAGTGGGTAGAGGGTGAAATTCGCGACATGGTTGACGTGGTCAACCCAGGCATCCTCGGCTTCGACGGTCGCTTCAATCGTCTGCAGTTCGTGCTCCCGCAGGTAGCCAAGGCAGTCGGAAATCCAGTCCACGTGCTGCTCAATCGAGACGATCATATTGCTGAGCACCGAAGGACTCCCCGGCCCGGTAATCGTGAACAGGTTGGGGAACCCGGCGACCTGCAGCCCAAGGTAGGTGCGCGGCCCGTGTTCCCATTTCTCCTTCAGCGGGAATCCGCCCTTGCCACGGATGTCAATGTTCGACAGAGCCCCGGTGATCGCATCGAAGCCCGTCGCGAAGACGATGGCGTCGAACTCGTACTCCTTCTCCCCGACGCGAACACCGGCTGGCGTAATCTCATCGATGGGCGTGGACTTCACATCCACCAGCGAGACGTTCGGGCGGTTGTACGTTTCGAAGTAGTCGATGTCGATGCAGAGGCGCTTCGTTGCGAACGGATAGTCGCGCGGGCAGAGCAACTCAGCCGTCTCGGGGTCCTTCACAATCTCCCGGATCTTGGAGCGAACGAACTCGGCCGCTGTGTCGTTCGACTCCTTGTTGATCGCGAGGTCGTTGTAGGTGCTGCCGATGGCGAAACCGCCGTACTCCCAGCGTTGCTGGTACTCCTGCTGACGCTCTTCCGGCGTCGCCTCCAGCGCGGACCGGACCGGGACCATGCGCGGCACGACCCCACCATGCGAGGCGCGGGCCTTCGCCCGGAACACCGAATACTGGGCTGACATCTCCTTCTCCCGCTCAGGGTCGACAGGGCCGTTGTGGGCGGGAATGCTGAAGTTGGCGGTCCGCTGGAAGACCGTGAGATGCGCAGCCTGCCGCGCGATGTGCGGAATGGACTGGATGGCGGACGAACCGGTGCCGATGACGCCGACGCGCTTTCCGGTGAAGTCAACACCCTCATGCGGCCAGGCGCCCGTGTGGTACCACTCTCCGGTGAACGAATCCAGGCCCTTGAACTCCGGCACCCGAGCCGACGAGAGGCAACCAGTCGCCATGATGCAGAACCGGGCGCTGACCGTTTCGCCGCGGTTCGTCGTCACCGTCCACCGCTTGGCGGCGTCATCGAAGGTCGCTGACGTCACACGGGTTTCGAACTGGATGCCGTCACGGAGTTCGTAGCGATCCGCGACGAACTGGATGTAGCGCAGGATTTCCGGCTGGGCGGCGTATCGCTCGGTCCACTTCCACTCCCGGGCGAGGTCATCATCGAAACCGTACTGGTACTCGAGGCTTTCGATGTCGCAGCGGGCGCCGGGGTAGCGGTTCCAGTACCACGTCCCGCCAACGTCGTCACCGGCTTCGATCACGACTGCACTCATGTTCATGCGTCGCAGACGCAGGAGCATGTACAGTCCGGCGAAGCCGGCGCCAACAATGACGGCATCAACCGATGCTGGGATGATGCTCAGCGGAGCAAGTCGTGCGGCAGGGGCAGTCATTCAGGATTCCTTCACGAAAGTTTAAGTGCCCGATTCTGTACTCCCAGTACCCGACATGTCCATGCCGCCGCGTGATTAGATTCCCAAGCCGAGGTCACGGCTCAGCCGTTCCAGGTCGTCCGGAGTGTTCACATTGCGAAAGCTCACCAGTGAGGGGTCGACGGTACGCAGGTCTCTCTCACTGACAGTCACGTGCGGGAGCGCTTCGAGGGCGAGACGCACCCGCCGTTGGCCGCCTGCGAAGTCACGTCGCAGGGTCTCGAGGGCGGCCGTCGACACAATGCTCGGGAAGGGGAGCGCACGGCCTTCGACCTCCGGAAGAACCGCCAGGATCCCCTCCTCGCGCCGGCCAGCCAGGAGTTCAAGGACTGCGGGCTGGGCAGCGGGCGCATCGCACGTGCAGGCGACGCACCATTGCGAGTCCGCCGCTTCCAGGCCCGTCAGGAGCCCGCTCAACGGCCCTTCGAAGGACTCACGGTCCCGAACCACCTTGAAGCGCTCAACAGACGGGAGTTCGGGTTCAGGTTGCTCCGGCGCCAGCACAATCAGCACCTCGTCCGCGACCTCACGGCAGGCTCGAACGGCCCGTTCCAGCAGCGTCTTTCCTCCGAGCGTGGCATTCGCTTTGTTCGAGCCGAAGCGTGAGCTGCGGCCTCCGGCAAGGATGATGGCGGTCAGTTTGTCGCTCAAAGGTACCTTTGGCCCCTCAATCTGGCTCCTGCCCCGGTTGCGCCGCCTCTCCGAACCGCGTACGAAGATGCGACACCAACTTCTCCGAGGCATCGCGTGGACTTCGAAATTCCCCAGGACATCAAGGACATCCTCGTCGAGATCGATGAGTTCATTGAAGACCAGATCAAACCGCTCCAGGCCGAGGATGACAACAACCGCTTCTTCGACCATCGCCGCGAGTATGCGCGCACGGATTTCGAGAACGGGGGCGTCCCGCGGAAGGACTGGGAAGACCTGCTCGCCGAAATGCGCCGCCGGGCCGATAAGGCTGGCCTCCTCCGGTACGCGCTCCCGAAGCGCTACGGCGGACGCGACGGCACGAACCTCGGCATGGCCGTCATCCGCGAACACCTTGCCGCAAAGGGCCTCGGCCTCCACAACGACCTCCAGAACGAGAGTTCGGTCGTCGGCAACTTCCCCACTATCAAGATGTGGGAGAACTACGGCACTGAGGCCCAAAAGAAGCAGTTCCTCGACGGTATGTTCACGGGCGACACCCGTGTAGCGTTCGGCCTGACCGAACCGGGCCACGGCAGCGATGCCTCATGGCTCGAAACGCGCGCCGTGCGCGACGGCGACGACTGGGTGATCAACGGCGCGAAGCGCTTCAACAGCGGCCTCCACAACGCCACCCACGACCTTGTTTTCGCGCGCACGAGCGGTGAAGAGGGCAAGCCGAAGGGCATCAGCTGCTTCGTCGTCCCGGTGGAAACGGAAGGGTTCTCGGTCGACTTCATGTGGTGGACGCTGAACATGCCGTCCGACCACGCCGAGGTCACCCTGAAGGACGTCCGCGTGCCGGCAGACGCCATGCTCGGCAAGGAGGGCGACGGCCTCGCGCTCGCGAACACGTTCACCCACGAGAACCGCATACGCCAGGCGGCTTCAGGCGTCGGCGCAGCCCAGTACTGCATCAACGAATCGGTGAAGTACGCAAACGAGCGCATCACCTTCGGCCAGCCGCTCGCTACTCGCCAGGCCATCCAGTGGCCACTCGCCGAGCTGCATACCGAGTGCGAGATGGTACGGAACCTGGTCTACAAGACCGCCCACCAACTCGATTCCACCAGCCACATGGAGATCAGCGACAAGGTGGCCATGTGCAATTACCGGGCGAACCGGCTCGTCTGCAACGCCGCGGACCAGGCCATCCAGACGCACGGCGGAATCGGCTATACGCGCCACCTGCCCTTCGAACACATCTACCGGCACCACCGCCGCTACCGCATTACGGAGGGCTCAGAGGAGATCCAGATCCGCCGGGTTGCCCAGGTGCTCTTCGGGTTCCGGGGCCGCGCAGCAGCGGAGTAGGGACCGCCGGGCCAGCGGAGGTAGCCACCCACTCTAGACAACGCGTAACTGATTCGTTACATTTCCACCATGGATGACGTAGTGGCCGCGGTCGCGGACCCGGTCAGGAGAGGTATCCTCGAACTCTTGCTCGGCGGCCGACTTCCGGCAGGCGAGATCGCCGGGCACTTCGACATCAGCCGGCCGGCGGTGAGTCGCCATCTGCGCGTGCTCAGGGACGCTGGCCTCGTCCATGACGTGACAGATGGCCGCCGCCGCCTGTACGAGTTCCAGCCAGCGCCGCTGGCGGAACTGTCGCGCTGGCTCGATCGCATGACCGGCCCAGGGAAATGGCACGCCGCACTTGACGCGCTCGAAACTGAGGTCGCGCGCACCACACGGGGCCGCCGCTCACAACCACGGGAGCACACCGCATGACGCCTCGACCCACTGGCAGGGTACTTCGCACCGTCGATGGGTACTCACTCATCGTCACCCGGATCTTCCACGCCCCGATCGAAGACGTCTGGGCGAGTGTCACAGAACCGGAGCGGACGGCACGCTGGTTCGGCCCATGGCGGGGAGATGCGGGCCCCGGAAAGACCATCGAAGTCCAATGGGCATTCGAGGAGGGCCAACCGTGGGG
>JBDHWA010000048.1:0-9521 GCA_039809945.1 Dehalococcoidia bacterium
TCGGAGGTCATCATGCCCTCTGAGTGGTAGGCGAGGCGGTGAATGCTGACCTTCGAGTCGTGGTAGACCATGTGCGTGCGCACCGCCCGGCGAACAACCGCGAAGCGCGCGTCAACCGTCGCCAGATCGCTCCACCGCTCGAGGTCTTCGAGGGTGTTGAAGTCGGCCGCAATAACGACGCCGTTGTTCTGGCCAGTCATCGAGCCCCAGACCGCAGTGCGGGCCCGGATTCCACGGTCCAGCTGGTAGGCGCTCGCCTCGCGCATCGCGTCCAGGAAGTCGCGCGTCATTCCCTGCGCGATGACTCCGGAGAGGATTCGACGGAACATTCACGACTCCCTCTGGCGTGGGCTCAGGACCCCGGCGGGCGAAAGTGTACCAGACAGCTAGCGAACAGCCCCCGCAGCTCCGTCCGCGCTGCCAGGCGCTCGAAAAAAGGGCAGGCGAAGCGTCAGCACCCGTTCCTGCCGCCAGTCCAGTTCGAAGGCGCTCCGGCGGGCGGCGAGCAACTCCTTCACGGTCACCATCCCGACCAGGCGGCCATCGTCGCTCGTCACCGCGATGGCGGAGCGACCCGAGCTGCCGAGGGCGTCAGCAGCCTCCCGCATAGTGACATCCTGGCTGACGGTCAGTGCTGACTCTGTGGGGATGTCTCCGAACCGGACCGTGGCGGCTGCCAGGTCTCCGTCACGGTTAATCAGCAACCGCGAGAGGTCTCCGGCCGAGATCACGCCGAGCAGACGGCTGTCTTCGCCGATGATCGGGTAGGCCGGCTGGCTTTCGTAGAGGTCCGGCATATCAAGCCGGGAGATTTGCGCCAGCGTCGCATCCGCGGGGATGGCCACGAGGTCAGTCCGCATCCCCTGGCGCACCAGCATCCCGTCGAGAACGTCGACCGCGTACTCGTACGCGAGGTGATGACCGCGTCTGCTGAGCTTCTCCGTGAGAATCGACCTGCGCAATGTCAGTACTGTGAACCCGTGGGCCACCATCACGGCCGCCAGCAGCGGCAACATGATGTTGGTGTCGTGCGTCAGTTCGAGGGAGAAGACCACGCCGGTGAGCGGCGCACGCATCGTGCCGCCGAGAATGGCGCCCATGGCAATGAGCGGCCAGAGAGCAGGATCGCCGCCGGGCAGGAAGTGACTTTCGGCCGCGCCCATCGCCGCGCCCATCATCAGTAACGGAGCGAGGATGCCGCCAGATGTGCCGGAACTGAGGGCGATCGCCCACATGACCGACTTCACCAGCAGCACACCGATGATGATGCGGGTTGGGGCATCGCCCGAGAGCAGCAGTTCGATGTTGTTGTACCCCACGCCCAGCGCCTCAGGGAAGATGAGGCCGCAGATGCCGACGGCGACGCCGCCGATGGCGGGCCACCACATCCAGTGCACTGGCAAACGGTGGAACGCGTCCTCACCGGCGTACACCGCTGCTGTCAGGACCGTGCTCAGCACTCCTGCTGAGAGCCCGATGATCAGGCATGAGACCATGCCCCAGGCGCCGATGAACTCGGTGTGCGGCGGCGTTGGGAACAGCGGTGCCGGGGCGAGCAACCAGTGGCGGACGGTCGCGGCGGTCGCGCTGGCCACCGCCACGGGGATCAGGCTGCGTGGCTTCCATTCGAACAACAAGAGTTCGACGGCCAGCATGACGGCGGCCACGGGCGCGCCGAATGTCGCCGACATGCCCGAAGCAGCGCCAGCGACGAGGAGCGTCTTCCGTTCGGACGCCGACAGGTGCAGCACCTGCGAGGTGATCGACCCGAACGCGCCGCCCGTCACAATGATCGGACCCTCGGCGCCGAACGGTCCGCCGGACCCGATAGCGATTGCGGACGAGAGCGGCTTCAGGATCGCGACCCGGGGCTGAACCTTGCTGCCGTTCATAAGGATGGCCTCGATGGCCTCCGGGATGCCGTGGCCACGGATACGGTCTGAGCCATAGCGGGCCATGAAACCAACGATCAGGCCACCAATCGCCGGGACGAGCAGCACCCAGAGGCCGATGTGGGCATCGGCGGGACTTACGTTCGAGTCCGAGAGACGCTGGTAGAAGAACGCGTTGGTGAAGACCGCAATGAGCCGCAGGAGCACCCAGGCGAGGAGCGCTCCGATGACACCGACGACGCAGGCGAGGAGCGCGATTGGGAGGATGCGAAAGGTCGTCGTGAAGTCGCCCGGATCACCCTCCCGGACCGGGTCGCGAAACCGTTCGCGGATCGAGAGGACGCGTGTTCTCATTCTGGGGCATGACCTGTAGTAAGGACTGATTGGAGTGCTTTCACCAGCGCCGGGCCGGCGGTTCGCAGTTCGCGCATATGGTGTTCGGTGAGTTCGTGGAGGAGCGCTTCACCGTGCTCGCTCAGTTGCAGCCGGACGACGCGACGGTCGTGTTCGTCACGGTGACGCGTCACAAGTTCGTTGCGGATGGCGCGATCCACCAGCTCGACCATCGAGTGGTGGCGCAGCATCAGGCGGTCGGCCGCTTCACCGACCGTCAGGCCGTTTTCGCCCCCGAGCGCCTTAATCGCCAGGAGGAGCTGGTGCTGCTGCGGGTCGACCCCGCCGTCGCGAGCAGCGTGCTCACTGAACGAAAGGAAGCGCCGAATCGCATAGCGGAACTCGTGGAGCGCCCCGTAATCCACTGTTCGTGTCGCAACTGATGTCATGTGCCGATTCTATCGTGACACGATACTTTATGCCAAATCGCGGCAGTATACTGCGCGGCGATGGGGCTCTACGTTGCCTACTTCCGGTTCAAGCCGGGCACGAACGCCATCCAGGGACTGGCCGCGTTCGAACGCCGCAAGACATTCGCGCATCCGCCCCAGGCGCATGTCCTCGGCGAGTACTGGGTGAACGCGCCTGAGGGAGATCCGCAAGTCGTCGTCGTGTGGGAGGCGGAGGACGAAGGACCAGCCGACTACTACGACGCGGCCTGGGGCGACATCTTCGACATCACGACGTCACTGGCCACCCGGCCCGTCTCGGAGATCCCGGAGGAGCTCCCGGCTTCCCTTCGCGAACGGCTCTGAGCCAACCCAGGAGACAGACACAGCAACGCCCGCCGGGTCTTGCCATTGCTGGGCGACCCGGCGGGCGTCTGTCTGGCTGTTGAGGTCGTTACCGGCCCTTGAACGCCGGCTCTCGCCGCTCGGCGAACGCGCTGAGCGACTCCTTGAAGTCCTCGGTCTGCGTCAGCGGGAGGAGCTGGAGGAGGATGTGGTCGACCGCAGCCTCGAAGGTCTCATCCTGGCCGAGGCGCATCATGCGCTTCGTCGCCTGCACAGCGAGCGGCGCGTTGTTCGCGATTTTGTGCGCCCAGGCCCGGGCTTCGTTCATCAGCTCATCGTGCGGGACGACCTTGTTTACGAGGCCGACTTCGAGCGACTGCTGAGCATCGAGGACGTCTCCCAGGAAGGCGACCTCGGCCGCCTTGGCCCAGCCGAGGAGGCGCGGAAGGTACCAGCAGCCGCCGCTTTCGGGCACGATGCCGCGCTTGGCGAAGACGGCGCCCATCTTCGCGTTTTCGCTGGCAAGCCGGATATCGCAGCCGAGCGCGAGGTCCATGCCGTAGCCGGCCGCGGCGCCGTTGATCGCGCAGACGATCGGCTTGTCCATCCTGTTGATGACGATCGGCGGCGAATTGTGGAGGTCGAACATCTGGTACCCGGCCCGGCCCAGTTGCACGGCGTCTCCGTCGCTGCCGCTGTCCTGCGCCTTCAGGTCGAGGCCGGAGCAGAACCCCCGCCCGGCGCCGGTCAGGATGATCGCCCGGACGGTCCGGTCGAGGTTGGCTTCCTGCAGGGTCGAAGAGAGGGCGCGAAGCATCGGGACACTGATGGCGTTGAGGCGGTCAGGCCGGTTGAGTGTGAGCGTGAGGACGCCTCCGTCTTGCTCGACGAGAAGATCCTGCGTTGGCGAAGTGATAGGCACGGGGACTCCATCTACACGTGAATTTGCGCGAGTGTTGCATTCGCCGGAGTCCATCGCAACCGAATAGTGTTCGGAAAGTCAGCGGAGCAGGTATTCGTGGAGCGTCAGGCCGCTGTCGTGAACCTTCTGGGCCACATCCTTGCCGACGTAGCGGACGTGCCACGGCTCGGGGGCATACCCGGTGATGGACTCTTTTCCATCGGGGTAGCTGACGATGAACCCGAACTTGTAGGAGTTCGCCGCCAGCCAGGCAGCTTCAGGAGTGCCTTCAAACGCTTCGAGTTCGAGCCCGCGCGCTCCAACGTCGGCGGTGGTACCGAGCTGGTGTTCGCTGTGGCCGGCGCGGGCGCTGGTGCGCTCGGCGTAGGGCAGGCCGGTCGTGTTCACCCAGTACTGGAAGGTCGACGCCTGCTCGGCGTAGCTGCGGTAGGCGCTGTTCGCGTAAAGCGTGAAGCCAGCCTTCGAAGCGGCCGCGAGCATCTCATTGAAGGCGCCAGCAGCTTCGGCACGGAGTTGCGTGCCACCCTTGACGGTGACGAGGTCGGTCGGGGCGCAGTCAGCAGTCAACTTATGTTGCTTATCCAGCGGAACGAGGATGTTCCCGCAGGGAAGCACGATGCTTCCGTCGTCAGCGGTCGTAGCCGGGGTTGGAGAGGGAGCAGGCGCCGTCGTCGAAGTAGCCGGGGCGGTGGTTGCCGTGTTCTCGGCAACGGTGGGCGTATCGGTGGCCGGCGGCGCCACCGCAGGCGTGCCACCGTCACCAGAGAACGCGTCGACCGCTACCGTCACAAGGACAAGGAAAGCGATGACCACCGCAATGATCGACCCGATGAACAGGGAAGAAAGCCCACCGCCCTTCGATTCCCTGCCTACAGTCCCGTTGCGCTTTTGCGCGCTCACGCGCCGGGACGGGGGGGAAGTGCTCATCACAACCACCTTACTGTCCCCGCGGCTTCTGTCCTATCCGTCGTCCCTGGCCCGTATCCGGGGATCGTTCGCCACGTCGTCGAGGAAGGCCCGCAGTAGCGCATTCGTCACCTGTGGCTGTTCCACCTGGACGAAGTGCCCGGTCCCCGCGACAGGTTCCTGGCGGACGAAGTTCGTCTGTTCGCGAATCCACGCCGGGTCTCCGAGCGGTTTTTCGGCCCAGATCATCATGAAGGGCTTGCGGTCGGCCTCACGAAGCAACCGAGGCATGTCCTGCCCGACCAGGTGAAGGTCTTCGAGCATGCCCGAACCAACTTCCGGGGGACAGGTGAGCATCGTCTGCTGCACGTACGTGTGCGCTTCGGGATTCGGCGGGTCGTAGTCGAACGTGGCAATGAAGCGCGCAACTGCCTCCATAGAACCCGCCTCGCGGATGGCAGCCACTGACCGCGGCGAGCCAGCACCAGTTTCCGCGGTAATGGGCGAATCGATAGTCACCACGCCAAGCACAAGCTCCGGATAGCGGCCGTTAATGGCCAGCGCGGTGATGCCACCGAGGCTATGGCCCACGAGGATGACCGGGCCAATGCCGAGGCTTCGCACCAGTGCGGCCACATCCTCAAGCGCCCGCCCAACGCCGAATGGCGGGACCGCGTCACTCTCCCCGCGGCCACGAAGGTCGACTGCGATGCAGCGGTGGTCCCGCGAGAACTCGGCCAGCTGGGCGCCCCAGCACTGCCGGTCGCAGGCCCAACCGTGGATAAAGACCATCGCAGGGGAACCTTCACCCCGCTCCTCGTAAGCGAGGGTTGCGCCATCAACGGTCAGCTTCGCCATCGCACCAGGCGCCGCTTCTGGGGCTTCTCCTTGCGGCCGGCCATGCTGAGGACCGACTTCAACAACAGGACTCCAACAGCCATCACCGGGCCACTCGGTCGCTTACCGGCGCGCTTGCGCTCAACCCGGCCATAGGTGTCGCGGGTCAGTCGGGCTGCCTGGTGCGAGCCTTCATTGAGGATCGCCAGCGCATCCCGGGCAGCCGTGCGCGCAACATGGAGGTCTGCCTCAGAGATGGTCTTCCGAGCGCGGCGCGCACCACCTGCACCCGCCGCGCCAAGCCGGGCAACAACCTCTGCGGCCCGCTCGCGGGCATATTCGACTTCGGCAGCGCTCAGGGTTGGCGCATGACGGGCAGCGGCAGCCGCCCGGCCTCGAAGCGTCTTTGGCGGCTGTTGCTTGCGCTTCGCCATGCGGTTCACCGCCATGCCGGCGCCCGCGAGCGCAACCGCCGCAGCGGCGCCAGCAGCCACAAGGACGACGAGGCTCGGCCCTCGCCTGGTAGCCGCCGAATGTTCCTCGACGAGTTGCTCAAGCGGCGGCGGCGCACCTGCAGACGCAGACTCGAACTCGCCTCGTTCAAGGTCGCCGAGGAAGTTGCGTACTCCTTCGGTGAATGCATCCGGGTTGTCGCCCGGCACGCTATGCCCGGCGCCCGCGACGATGATGAGTTGGGCTCGCTGCATCTCGGTCGCTGCCCGTTCGGCTACGGCTTCGGGGAGCACGTCACTCTCGGCGCCGCGAATCAGGAGCGTCGGCGCCTTCACGCCGCGGAAGAGCGCCCAGGAATCGCTGTTCCCATCGTTCCCGACGCGCAGGCCGCTGTCCGGCTGCCGGAAGCGCCTGTCGAACTTCCAGGTCCATTTGCCTGAATCGGTCGGCTTCAGGCGGTGACGCATGCGCTCACGGATGTTTTCGAGGGTGCGCCGCTGATTGAAACGGTGCGCGAGTTCCACAAACTCCTCGAACTCGAGTTCATCGGGCCCACGCGTGAACCGCATGATGTTGTCGACACCCTCTTTTGCTGACTCCGGACCAACATCCACGAGGACCAGCGCCTTCACGCGCTCGGGATAGGCGCTCGCATAGGCGACGGAGTTCAGGCCCCCCATGCTGTGACCGATGAGGATGAACCGCTCGATGCCGAGCGCCTTCCGGAACCCCTCGAGGTCTTCGACGAACGCCGTGCGGGAGTAGTCACCTTCCTCGGACCAGTCGCTATCGCCGTGGCCGCGCTGGTCGAGCGCGAGCAGCCGGTAGCGGTCCTGCATCCGGTCGGCGAACTCGTCGAACATGTGGCCCGACACGCCGAAGCCGTGGAGCATGATGATGGGCGGCGCGCTGCTGTTGCCCCATTCCTGGTAGCTGAGGTTGAGCTTCCCAACATGGACGCTGCGTTCGAGATATCCAGCGGTCACCATGGCGCCGTCTCCATCGCGTATTCGGCCCCGTTGCCGGCGCCGCGAACAACGATGATACCACCGCCCGGAAGGCGAACGGCGAACTTGGGAGGTTCCCGTTGGTGAAGGTTCAGGAAGCCGGCGGGAGCCCTTGGGCCTCGCGGAGCCGGTTGTAGGCGTCGACGAGTGCATCGCCCTGGTACGCCCAGCCTCCACCGGGGTTGAACGAATAGTTGTAGGCGGCGCGGATCGCATGCTCACCGGTGAACCCGGCGCGCTCCCCGGCGTGCCACGCTTCAGCCAGCCCCCGGGCGGCGCGGTCGGCATTCGCTTCAGGGTCGAATCGGGCGTCGCCCATACCCGCGCCGTAGCCCTGGTCGTGCAGCTGGAACAGTCCTACCGAATGCCCGCTGTCGCCCACCGCGTCGGGCCGCCCGCCGCTCTCGATGAGCATGACCGCCTTCAGAAAGAGCGGCGGCACGTTGTATTTCTGTCCAAGCCGGTTCAGCATGCCGTCCCACTGGTCGGGGTCGGCGTCACTATTCGATACCACAGGTGTGTGCGGCGTGTAAGAGCGGGTAGAGATCTCCTTGGCGCGGGCCGAAGTCTGCGCACCGGTCCTGTTTCCCGTGCGCAACGTTGCTGCTGATGGCATCCGAGCGGAAGCGGACTCGGTTGCGGCGGTGAACCCGGTGCGCCGCTCGCGTGCGATGGCGCCCGCTTCGATAAGCGAGACGTGCGCGGAAGAAACGGCGCCTCTTGCGGCCGGATCGATAGCCATCTTCCGGTCAGCCTAGTACGGTTTCGCGAGCGGCCGAATCGGGTGACCACCCGAACCCGTTTCGGCAAATCCCCGATACGGCAGGTGATCCCCCTTGGCAGAGCAACGCGTCCCCGACCCAACGCTGATGGCCCGGCTCCAGCTTTCGGTAAAAGGGATCGACTGGGCGGCGTCCCTCGTGAAACCGTGGCAACACGAGCCGGTCGAAGACGTCTGGTCCGCGCATCAGCAGCTTGCCCACCTCATTGCCGTCGAGACGGAGAACTTCCAGCCACGGATCAAGCGCATCGTGAATGAAGACCGGCCGGTGCTGACCGAATGGGACGCAGATGCGTTCGTCGCCCGGTACCGGAAGGACGGGGATATTGATGAACTCGCCCAGCGATTCATGGCTGAACGAGCAACCACGGTGGAGATGTTCAAGGCACTATCGCTCGACGACTGGAAGCGAACCGGCACCTGGCCCGACGGCCGGGAGATTGACCTCGCCTGGCTGGCGGAAAAGGTCCTCTGGCACGCGCTGGACCATTTCGCACTGCTCCTCGACATGCACGGCGAGTTGGAGAAACGGCAGGCGCCGCGGTGGTTCGCTCAGGCGAGCGAGACGGCTTCGTAGCGACCCGAACGCAACGCTTCGAGCAGTTCCCTGTCGGTGTTGATACGCGCTTCGAACCTTGTGGCAGCACGCCCAACCTCGTCGCGCGAGTGCGCATCTGACCCACCGATGCCCGGCAGACGAAACCCTTTCGCCAGCCCGGCCGCAGCCATGTTCTGGAGCCGCGAGTCTGACCCGTTCTCGGTCTCGACCGAGACGAAGTACTCAACGGTCTCATGGCTCACCCTCAGCAAGCCGTCACGCGCGGGGTGGGCCAGGAAGAGCAGGGCGCCCGAGGCCTCGGCAGCACTGAATACATCGGCTGCAAGCGGCGAGAACGCATCGGGTCCGGGGAGGCCGAACGCAAGGATGTGCCCCATGTCGGTCGTCAGCTCCACCGCTGAAAAGATCGGGATTGGACTGCGCCGTGCGATGCGTTCGAGGTCGTTGCCATCCCAGGCGCGGTCATGTTCGGTCAGGCAGATCCCTTCGATGCCCCTCGAGACCGCCGCCTCGATGAGCGCGTCGATAGTCAGCGCGCTGCAGGCCGAGAGCGGCTGCGTATGGCAGTGCAGGTCGATGAGCACTGGCGGTGACTATCTCGGCAGCTTCATGCCGTAGATCTCCCCCAGGAGGTCCAGGAACGCGGCCATCGGCCCGGACTGGGGCTTGTTCCGCCGGTACATCACGGCAATCTCGCGTTCGACAGGCTCCGCGGATTCGATGTGCACCTTGTGGAGCGTCCCGAGGCGAATCTCTCGCTCGACGCTGACCTCGGGAAGCAGGGCGATGCCCAGGTTCGACTCAACCATCTTCTTCGTCGCCTCGATCGAGTCGAGTTGCATCTGCTGCTGGGGAACCACACCAAGGTCGCGGAAGAGTCCGAGGATCATCCCGTAATACCCAGAGTCGCGGTCGAACAGGATGAGCGAGTCGTCCGCAAGTTGCTCGACCTTCACCGAGCCGCGCTTCGCGTATCGATGCTGGGACGAAACGACGAGCACCAGTTCGTCGCGATAGAGCGTGACCGTGCGGACGTC
>JBDHWA010000049.1:0-9478 GCA_039809945.1 Dehalococcoidia bacterium
GAGTCTGCGCCGCCGGAAAGAGCTACGAGAATCTTGCTGGTTCGCCGAAACATGCGCTCGCGTTCGGCATACCGCGCCACTGACCGGGCCGTGCGAGTCAGGACCGTCTTAGCGGGGGAAGAGGCGCTCCCACCAGGACCCTGCCTGGCTGGAGTCTTGCTTGATTTCCGGGCTGGTGACGACAAAGACCGTCTCTCCTTCACGCCCATACCCGAGTTGGCGGCGGGCCTGCTGCTCCACGTAGGCGTCCGAGGCCACGTAGTTCTTGACCGCTTCGAGGTACTGCTTCTTCTCCTGCAGGTCCCTCACGCGCTGCTCGGCGGTCTCCCGGTCACTTTCCAGTTGGGCGTTGCGGTACCACCCCGCAGCCGCCGAATAGATCCCGTACACGGCAACAACGAGGCAGAAGACGATGACAAGGCGGGCACGAGTGCCCTGGAGCGCTCCCATACGCTGAGAGGGAAAGCTACCGCTCGCTTATGCAAGGTTCAAGTTACTCAGATGGCACCTGTCGTTGACGAACTGCACGCCAGCCCGTCCGTGCCGCATCGTCAGCCCGGTGACCGATGCAAGGTCCACCTGGAAGGTGCGCCAGGCCCCGATGTCGAGGCCCAGCAGCGTACACAACAGGGTGCGGAGCACGAAGTTGTGGCTGACCACGACGACATCGCCAGTTGAGTCCTCGCGGAGCACTGCTGCCAGCGGCCTGAGACGGAGGGCCATGTCCTCGATACTCTCCCCGCCCGGCATCCGCTCCCGCCAGCCGTCCGGACTCGCCCAGCGGGAGAGAAAGTCCGGGAAGCGGCGGCGCATTTCGGCCAGCTCGAGTCCTTCGGTCTCCCCGATGTCGAGTTCGATCAGTGCCGGCATGAGTTCGACCGGGATACTGTGCGCCGATGCCACGGCGGCAGCTACGTCGGCTGCCCTGCGCAAGGGGCTGCTAAGCACCCGTGAGACATTGTTCCCGGCGAGGCGCGCCGCAACCGCTGCAGCCTGCAGCTGGCCTGCGGGAGTAAGCGCGAGGTCCTGCCGGCCGAGGCCAATCCCGTCGCGGTTAAAGGCGGTTTCGCCATGACGCACGAGGAAAATGGTCATGCGTCGATCTCGGGCGCACTCAACGGCGCCCAGAGGCGCTCGATGAACGGCGCGAAGCCGATAGAGCGCCAGAAGGCGGCCGCCGCATGGTCGGCGTTGAGTACCGCCATCTCGAAGTGGGACACGTCCGCCTGTTCGCGACCCCACTCGGCGACAGCGGCGAACAGGGCACGGGCGATCCCGCGCCGCCGGAACCGTTCTTCCACCCAGAGGTAGCCTACAGTGAGATGCCGTGACGGCAGGCGGTCTGGCTGGTTGTCCTCAACTCGTCCGCTGATGAACCCCGCGAGCCCGGCATCGGCCTCCGCCACGAAGGCTGCGGAATGAGGCCGCTTCAGCAACTCCGCGAGGTCGAGAACGAATTCATCCTGCGAGACCGGCGCGGGGATGTAGCGGCGGTCAATGCCCGAGTTGTGGTTCCGGAGACGCTGCCAGGCGTGGAAGAGCGATTGGGCATCCTCCATGTTCGCCGGGCGAACCACGAAGCTGGTTAGTGGTACTGGCCGTTCCGTCGCCACAGTTCCCTCGCGATAGATGGGTCATCGAGGACGATGTTCGTACGGCAGATCAGCCCGGCTTCGTGCTCGGGGAAGAGCGCGGCCACAATGGCCTCCGGCCGGGCGGTTACTTCCTGGTCGGCTTGCAGGCGCATTTCGAGCTGGGACCCGGCCTCGGACCCGGAAACCCGAATCCATGCACAAGCCTTCCGCAGGTCATACTCACGCACGCGCTCACCCCGGTCTTCCCGAAAGATGAAGGAATCGCGTGCGATGAACTCTTCGACTCTCGCCTGCGCGCTTTCCGGTGCGACATCCAGAACGACTCGGTAATCGCACCAGAGCATCGCAGCCTGCGGAGCAGGGGCCGTGAGCGGAACCTCGTCGACAGAGATAACCGCGAGCTCACTACTTGTCTGCGCGCCCAGCCGCTCGATGAACTCCTCGCGGTCAACGCGCCCGTCGAGCGTGACGTCCATCACCTCAGCTTCGGAGACAAACCCTAACGGAAGCGGCGAGGCGAAGGCGAGCTTCGGGTGCGGGGTGAATCCCTGCGAGTACGCCAGTGGCAGCTCGGCCCGGCGCAACGAGCGCTCCCAGGACCGCAGGACGTCCAGGTGCGAAATGTAGCGAACTCGCTCACTCTTGCTGAAGCGGACACGGAAGCGCTGTTGAGTCACGTGCCGATGGTAGCACCTGCGTCAGTGAGAGACGCCCGAAGCAAGTTCCTCGGCTGCGGTATGCGGGTCAAGTTCGCGGCTGGCGACGCGGTGCACAAGCCCTGCCAGCGCTTCCTCGCTGGTCGACTGCCGGATGCGTTCCAGCAGGATCTGGCGTGCTATTGCGAGCACCTGGTGGCGGGCGTCTTCCTCGCGATGGGAAGCCAACACTCCCGAGCTTTCGAGATAGTCGTGGTGCTCGGCTACCGCATCCGCCAGCTTGTCCATGCCCTCGCCCCTGGTCGCGATGGTCTTGATGATCGGCGGCCTGCGTGACCCGGCGGGCGACAGGGTGAGGAGCGCTTGCAGCTGGCTGACCAGGACATCGGCGCCCGGGTGGTCGGCTTTGTTCACCACGAGGATGTCGGCGATCTCGATGATGCCGGCCTTGAGCGCCTGGATGTCATCACCCGTACCCGGGTTGTTCACGAGGATGGTGGTCATCGCCGTGCCCGCGATTTCCACCTCGTCCTGGCCCGCGCCAATTGTCTCGATGATGACCACATCGAAGCCGAACGCGTCCATCACTGCGACAACATCGGCAATCGCAGGCGCGAGCCCCCCTAGCGCCCCGCGGCCGGCCATACTCCGAACGTACACGCCGGGATCGAGCGCCAGGTCCTGCATGCGGATACGGTCACCGAGGATCGCGCCCTTGGTGAACGGGCTGGAAGGGTCGACGGCGACGATACCGACGGTCTTACCGCGCTTACGGTACTCGCCCGCAAGCGCCCCTGTGAGTGTGCTCTTTCCGGAGCCCGCACCACCCGTGATGCCAAGGATGTGCGTCTTCCCGGAGTGCGGGAACAGTTGGCGAAGGTACTCTCGCCCTTCCGCGGTCTCGTTTTCGACTCGACTGATGATGCGCGCGAGGGCACGGCGGTCGCCCGCCAGGAACCTCTGGACCAGGTCATCCACGACTTACTTCTTCACGTGGTCGTAGACGAACTTCACGATATCCTGGGTGTTGGTTCCCGGCCGGAACACGGCGCTGAATCCGAGCTTGAGCAGCGAGTCGGTGTCGTCTTCCGGGATGATGCCCCCGCAGAAGAGCAGCACATCATCGATGCCCCGTTTCTTCAGTTCCTCCACAACTCGCGGAAACAGTTCGAGGTGCGCGCCCGAGAGGATGCTCAGGCCAACCACGTCCACGTCCTCCTGGAGTGCCGCTTCCGCGATCATCTCCGGGGTCTGGCGGATACCGGTGTAGATAACCTCGCAGCCGCCGTCCCGAAGGGCTCGGGCAACGACCTTCGCCCCCCGGTCGTGGCCATCGAGGCCCGGCTTGGCAATCAGGACACGGATCTGTGCTGTGGTGGTTGAACTCATGGACTTCCTCGTCGTTATGGTGGCTCGCCCTGCGAAGCCTACTGGTTCGGCGTGCTTAGCGCTGCACGAGTTGGAGGTTAACCCCATGCGTGGACTTCATCGAAACGAAGGCAACTCCATTCGTGGGGTCTCCGACTCGAGCGCCGAGGCCGCGGAGGTGGGCAATGGCGGCATCGATATCCTCGACCTCGATTGAGAGCATAAACGTGCCCTCACCCCGGTCCTTCGCGAACTGAGCAACGGGCCCAGAATCCGAGGTGGGCTCGATGAACTCGAGGTCGCTCCCGCCCACGGGCATGAAGGCGTTCTTGATGCCGAGCGCCGGCACGTCTCCGCCGCGCGACGGATCCTGCGCGAAGCCAAAGTGCTTGCTGTAGGTTGCGAGGGCGGTTTCGAGGTCTTTCACCACGATCCCGATGTGATCGATGCGCTTCGCCTTCATGGCGCCTCCTCAATCGGCAGTGCGTTGTACTGGATCATCGCGAATGGAACACCGCTGGTGCCGCCCTTCACCGTGGCGATCTTCGCGCCCGGCTGGACCGCTTTCGTCGGGTCTCCAACGACATAGCCCTTCTCGCGCAAGTCAGCAACCGACGCATCGATATCGTCCACGGCAACCACCATGCCCCAGAGGCGGGCCTTCACCTCTTCGCCGGGCTTCACCTCGGGCGGCCCCGCGAACTCAAGGATCACCTCCCGCAGCTTGGCGAACGCGAGCTGTGCCGACGTACCCGGGCGGATCATCTTCCGCTTGATTTCGATGCCCAGGTTGTCCTGGAACGTCTGAGCAACGGTCGAACTGTCGTTGGACGAGATGACGATGTGGTCGATGTGCGTTGGCTTAACCGCCATGCCCGTGGCCCTCGGCGAGCGGGGTTGCGAACTCGACGAGTACGCCGTGATTCGACTTCGGGTGAAGGAAGCAGATCATCCCGGCGAGCCCGAGGCGGGGCTTCTGGTCGATGAGTTCGATGCCCTTGGCCCGTGCTGCGTCAAGTTCCGCATCCACATCGTCGGATTCGAAGCAGATGTGGTGCATCCCTTCACCGCGAGACTCAAGGAAACGGGCGACGCCGGTGTCGTTCCGTGTGGGTTCAAGCAGTTCGATCTCCGAGCCGCCGATCTCAAGCAACACACCGCGGACCCCCTGGTCTTCAATGACCCGGTCTGCGGTCACCTTGAGGCCGAGAGCATCCCGGTAGAACTTCATGGCCTCGTCGGCGCTTTTCACCACCACACCAACGTGGTGAATCTTGGTCAACATTCAGCGGAGCTCCTCGGGAAGTTAGCTGGCGCGAGGCCGAAGCCTGCGGTCAGATTCGAGTCCGGCAAGCAATGCAGCCATGCGGTGCCAATGCTCGCGGTCGTGTTCAATTGCCTCGCGGACGACCGCACCCGAAGGGCTGCCGTCGCCCAGGAGGTCTTCGTCCGAAAAATGCTCGATTTCCTCCAGCAGCCGCGCGCGCCCTCCCCGGAGCTGTTCGAGCAAGCTCCAGAAGTTCAGGTCGCGCTTGCGCTCGACGTGATCCTCGTTCCACTCGCCCCGCTGTTCGGGAGTGAATGAGAGATACGCTGGCTTCTGTCCCGCCCGGATGTCACGCAGGGCGGTAACGAACTCCGCCTCCCAGGTGGCGACGTGCCCCACGATGTCCTTGAGCGACCACCGGTCGACGAACGGCCGATCGATGTCGCGAATCCGGCACGTCTCGATGTTGCGAATCAGCTGGTTCCGCTCGACCTCAAGCTCGTGCATGAGGCGGCGGCGTTCGTCGGTCAGGGTTCGCGTGTCGTCATCGGTCATTAGATAAACACCGGTTCCCGTTGTTCGCCCCAGACCTTCCGGAGGCGATGGCTGATTTCGCCCAGGGTTACGCGGGCCTCCACGCAGTCCACCATAATCGGCAAAAGGTTGTCTGTCCCACGCGCCCCGTTCTCGAGCTTCGTGAGCAGCGCCTCGACTGCGCCGTTGTCTCGGGAAGCGCGCAGCTTCGCGAGCTTCGCCGCCTGCTTCTGCCCGAGTGACGGGTCAACCCGGAGCAGGTCCGGCGCGGTTTCTTCCACCGTCACGAAGTCGTTGACGCCCACAATGCGCCGCTCTTTGCTCTCGATCTGCATCTGGAAGCGGTAGGCGGCTTCCTGGATTTCCTTCTGCTGGAAGCCCTTTTCGATGGCGACAAGCGAGCCACCCATGTTGTCGATCGTCTTGATGTACTCGTTGGCTTCCGCTTCGAGGCGGTTGGTCATGTCCTCGACGAAGTACGCGCCGCCCAGCGGGTCCGCGACGTCGCCAACGCCGTTTTCATAGGCGAGGATTTGCTGCGTGCGAAGGGCGATCTGGACGGCCTTCTCGGTCGGCAGTGCCAGCGCTTCGTCCATCGAGTTCGTGTGGAGCGACTGGGTGCCGCCCAGCACCGCGGCGAGCGCCTGCACGGCCGTACGGACGATGTTGTTCTCGGGCTGCTGAGCAGTCAGCGTGGCGCCACCGGTCTGCGTGTGGAAGCGAAGCATCTGCGAGCGGGTGCTTTTCGCGTTGAAGCGGTCCCGCATAATGCGCGCCCAGAGCCGGCGAGCAGCGCGGAACTTGGCCACTTCTTCCAGGAAGTTGTTATGGCAAGCGAAGAAGAAGCTCAGGCGCCCTGCGAAGTCATCGACATCCAGGCCAGCCGAAAGTGCCGCGTCAACGTAGGCGATGCCATCGGCAAGGGTGAAAGCGATCTCCTGGGCGGCGGTGCATCCCGCCTCGCGCATGTGGTAGCCAGAGATGGAAATGGTGTTCCACTGGGGCACGACATCCTTGCAGTAAGCGAAGATGTCTGTGATGAGCCGCATGCTCGGTTGCGGCGGATAGATGTACGTACCGCGCGCGATGTATTCCTTGAGGATGTCGTTCTGAACGGTGCCGCCGAGCTTATCCGGCGAGATGCCCTGGTGCTTGCCCACGGCGACATAGAACGCCAGCAGAATCGACGCGGTGGCGTTGATCGTCATCGACGTCGTGACCTTGTCGAGCGGGATCTGGTCAAACAGGGTCAGCATGTCTTCGATCGAGTCGATCGCCACGCCAACTTTGCCCACCTCGCCGGCGGCCATCGGGTCGTCCGAGTCGTAGCCAATCTGCGTTGGCAGATCAAAAGCAACCGAGAGTCCAGTCTGGCCCTGTGAGAGCAGGTAGCGGTACCGCTGGTTGGACTCTTCGGCAGTCCCGAATCCTGCGTACTGGCGCATGGTCCAGAACCGCCCGCGGTACATCGTCGGCTGAATCCCGCGGGTGAACGGGAACTCGCCCGGGAACCCGAGTTCTGACGAGGGGTTCCACCCGTTGAGGTCATCCTGGGTATAGACGGGTTCGAGCGGCATCTTGCCGGTTGTCTCGAACGACTTAAATCGTTCGGGCGCTCGTTCGATGGCCTTGGCGTAAGGCCCCTGCAGCCACTCGCGCTTCGTCGTGATGGGCATTATGTGGAGACTCCGGGGGACAAACGGATACGCCGGGACGGCGCCGTTTCGTGACCGAAGTATATGAGTGGCTAATTAGCCCCGCAAACCTTCAGGGGTTGACTGTGTCTCGCGATTTCTCCTGGAGGCGGCGCAGCCGTTCCACCTCGAAATCGATCGGGGTGCGGACGACGGCCAAACGGCGGCGACGCTCATGAAGTTCGTCATCGTAGGTATGGAGGCGCTGTGCTTCTGCCATACATGAATCTTCGACATCCATGCGGCGCCGCATCAATCGGTGATGTCCCGGAGATGTTGCGTCAGCGCCGTGTGCTCCCGTCGCTTCGAGCCAAAGTGAGAAGTGCGCCACACATAAATAAGGGCTTTACCTCTTGACAATTCCGTCTATAATCGCGGAACGCCCGGATGTGGGGCCGGGCTCGGGGGACCTTGAACAACCAAAGCACTCGCGCGTTCGTGAGTTGTCTGCTGGTGGCGCCGTCGCATATAGAGACGCTGGCACTGGTGCACGGACTCCACGGCGGAGGGATCGCCGTCCTCGAACGCGAGCCGAACAACGCCGCCATGCAGCTGGCACTTTCCAGGGAATTCGACCTGATCGCCTGGTTCGTTGACCCTCGTTCGGCGGCAGCCCCGGTCGCCATCGCCCAACTCGCTCATGCAGGCGTCCCCGTGATCGCTGTCTTCGACCAGGCCAGCCCGGACCTCGTCGCGGAGTCATTGGCCGCCGGCGCGGACGCCTGCCTCACTATCGATACCGATGACCGCGTCCTGGTCGCACAGGTTCGAGCGGTACTCCGGCGGGCCGGAGCGTATGATTCGAAGTCCGGTGAGATCTCCGGCCTGCTTCAGGTTGGGGACCTGACCGTCGATGTAGATAGATGCGAGGTGCAACGCGCGGGAGCGTTCGTGGCCCTCACCGCTTCGGAGTATCGCATTGTTGAGTTCATGGCCCGCCACGCCGGCCGTGTTCTCAAACCGCATGAGATTCTGAACGCAGTGAGCGATGACTACGAATACCTCCCGCGGGAAGCGCAGGATGTATTGAAGGTGTACGTCCGCCGCATCCGGCGAAAGCTGGAACCCGACGAAAACCAGCCGCGCTACCTGGTCACGGCGCGCGGGTTCGGGTACCGGCTCGAAGGCGGGGTCATCACCCCCGCGCTCCGGAGCGCTGCGACTATCGCCTGATACCCCGCTTCCGGTCCCGTGGCAGTTCGCCGGGAGTGACGGGTGAATGATCAGGGCAACGGCCCCGAGGACTTTCTCCTGGAACGGCTGAACGAAGCCGCTTCCGGAGACGCGGCGGTGCGCGCCCTCCGCCGCCGTTATGACATGCTTCGAAACGACTACGAGCACCTTCTTGACCGGCTGGGCGAACTCGAGGAGCGGCTCAACGCGACGCCGGCCCAGCCAGCGGCATCCTCCGCGCCAGTCTCGGCGAGCATCGCCGAAGCCATTGCGGCCCCCCTGCTGCGCCTGCGCGATGAGTACCTCGCCGCCGCGGGCAGCATCCAAACGGTTGTGGGAGGCCTCGAAGGCCTCGCCGCCGGGTTCAAAGGGCAACACTCAGGGACCTCGCAAAGCTCCGCACAGCCTGCTGCCCTCCCTGATGCTCAACCGGGAGCACCAGCCGAACCGCGCCTGCAGAAGGCTCAGATCGACGTGAAGGGCTCCGGCTTCGGCGAACTCCTGGACTTCCAGGAGCGACTCTCCCAGCTGAACGGCGTCTCTCGAGTCTCAATCAGCGCCATCGATAACGAACGGGCGACGCTCGTGGTAGAACTGGAGCGCCGCGGTTCCTGAGCCCCATACAGGGACAGCATCCCGGCGGGAGGTTCAGCCATGGATATCGAACGCTTCAACGCTGACTGGCTCGCCGCGTGGAGCAGGAAGGACGTCGCCGCACTCCTGCGTTTCTACGGCGAAGAGGTGACCTACAAGGACAACCAGGTCCCCAACGGGGTCTCCGGACAGCAAGCGCTGAGGACCTACCTTGAGGGCCTGTTCGCGGCAACGCCTCCGATGGAATACACCCCGGACGCCACCTGGGCCATCGACGGTGGCTACTGTGGGCGCTGGACCTGCGCATTCACGCTGCCCGACGGCGCCAGGCGCACCCTCCGAGGGTTCGACCTCGTCCTGATCACTGGTGACCGCATCAGCTACAACGAGGTCTACACCCACACGCTGCCGGCATAGCGGTCGTTCGGGTCAGTTCGCCTTGACCCTCGCGGGGGTCCGAACCTACCATCGACACCTGTTGCTGAGGTAGCTCAGATGGTAGAGCACGGCACTGAAAATGCCGGTGTCCCCAGTTCGATCCTGGGCCTCAGCACCACCTGGATAGATTCGGAGCTCGACGATAACGTCGGGCTCTTT
>JBDHWA010000050.1:0-9472 GCA_039809945.1 Dehalococcoidia bacterium
GCCATGCAGTACAAGTTCGGCCGGCTGATGCTCCCGAGTCGCCTCTTCACTGAGGATATGGACGAAGCTGCGGCCTCCATTCGCAAGCTGGCCGCGCTCGATTTTGAGACGCTTTGTTTCAGCCATTTCCGGCCCATCCTCACGGGGGCCGACCAGAAGGTGCGCGACTTCGCCCGGACATTGAAGACCCGGTGAACACGCTCACTGAGATGCTGCAGCGTTCGGCGGCTGATCACCCGGAGCGCACCGCCGTGACCATGCGGCTCGGCGTCCGCACCATCAAGTACAACTACGCGAAGCTCGAAGAGCGTGCGCACGCCTACGCGAAGTTCATGCGCGAACGGCACGTCGGCAAAGGCGACCGCGTCGTCATCTGGGCTGCGAATCAGCCGGACTGGGTGGCGGCGATGTTCGGCAGCTTCCTCAACGGCTCTGTCGTGGTGCCGCTGGACGTCCGCTCGCCGCGAGACTTTGTCGAACGTGTCATTTCACAGACCGAACCGGCGATCGCCTTCGCCGGGAAAGCGCAGGCCGATGTGCTGCGCGAACTCGAGGTGCCGGCCCACACGCTCGAAAGCATGAACCTGCCCGTGAACGGCAAGGTCGTCCCAGAGGCTATCCAGGCCGGCGACCTCGCGGAGGTTATCTTCACCTCGGGCACCACTGGGGACCCGAAAGGCGTGATGCTGACCCACGGGAACATCGTGACCAACGTCCAGTCCGGGATTGCGGTCATCCCCATCGGGCAGGACACGCGGATGCTCTCGCTGCTCCCGCTCAGTCACATGTTCGAACAGGTCGGCGGGTGCTTCGCGCCGATCTACGTCGGCGCCGCCGTGTGCTATCCATCGAGCCGGCAGCCGGCGTCACTTTCGCGCACGATGCAGGAGTGGAAACCCACGTTCATCATGGGCGTTCCCCAGGTGCTTTCGTTGCTGATGGCCGGCATCGAGCGCGAGGCGACAGCTCGCGGGCGGATGGGTCTGCTCAACCGTCTGCGCAAGATAGCGACGCCCCTCCCGGAGAAGGCGCGGCGCAAGCTGTTCCGCAGCGTGCTCTCCCGCTTCGGCGGCAAGCTGGACTTCATCGCCAGTGGCGGGGCCGCCATCGATCCCGAGGTCCAGGTGAAATGGGAGCAGATGGGCGTCGCTGTGGTTGAGGGATACGGCGCAACCGAATGTGCCCCGATCGTAACCATCAACCCGCGAAGTGACCGGCGCATTCGGAGCGTCGGGAAGCCTTTGCCCGGCCAGCAGGTGCGCATCGCCGAAGATGGCGAGGTCCTCACACGCGGCCCGAACGTGTTCTCCGGCTACTGGAAGAACGAAGCGGCAACCGCAGCCGTGTTCGAAGGCGACTGGTACCGCACCGGCGACCTCGGCTACATCGAGGATGGGTACCTCTACCTGAAAGGCCGAAAGAAGGACCTGATCGTCCTCTCCGACGGCCAGAACGTGTACCCCGAGGACATCGAGGAGGTCCTGCGGCACGAGCCCGGGATCACGGATGCGGTCGTTCTCGGTGTGAATGAAGGCGCGGAGGTACGGCTCCACGCGGTTCTGCTCGAGGCGGCCGAAGGCGCCGGCGCCGCTGCCCTGCGCAACGCCAACGCAAAGCTTGCCGACCGGCAGCAACTCTACCGCTGGTCAGCGTGGCCAGAGCCGGACTTCCCTCGTACCCATACGCTGAAGGTGAAGCGGAATCTTGTGCTCGATTACATAACCGACAAGGGCCATGCCGGGCCGGCAGTGGCGCAGCTCGTCACAGATGACCCGCTTCTGAAGCTCATCGCCTCGGTGGCGAAAGCGGATACTCCGCCTTCGGAAGCGTCCGCCCTCGGGCAGGATCTTGGCCTGGACTCGCTGGGGCGCGTAGAACTGTTGTCGGCCATAGAGGACGAAATCGGCGTCTACGTGGATGATACGGAGGTCGGGCCGCGGACAACCGTGGCGCAGCTGCGTGCGATGGTAGACAGGGGCGAACGAAAGGCGAAGGTCCGCAAGTTCCCGACGTGGCCCCGATGGCGTCCCGTGCGGTTACTCCGGCGCGCCCTCATGTCGGGCATTGTGTTCCCGCTGCTGCGCCTGGGGTACTCGGTGGAAGTGCGTGGCCGCGAGAACTTCCGGGCGGTCAGGCAACCTGCCCTGATCATTAGCAACCACAACATGCACCTCGACCAATCGATGCTGCTGCGGAGCATGCCGCACCGGTTCCGCCAGCGCGTGGCCATCGCGGCCGCCGCCAGCGATATCTTCGGCAACCGGTTGCGTGGCTTCGGGGCGAGCCTGCTGGGCAACGCCTTCCCGTTCGCGAAGGAGGGTTCGGGGGTGCGCGAAAGCCTCGAGTACGTAGCCCGGATGCTCGATGACGGCTGGCACGTGCTCATCTTCCCCGAGGGCAAGCTGACCGTTATCGGACCGATGCAGCCGTTCAAGAGCGGCACCGGACTGCTGGCCGTAGAGACCGGCGCTCCCGTCCTGCCGATGCGGATCGACGTCGTCCGGCCGGGCTTTTACGAAGGGAAATGGTTGCCTCACCCGCGGGCACGGGTGGTGGTCAGCATCGGCGCGCCCATTACGTTCGCACCTGGCACGAGCTACAGCGAAGCGACGGCGAAGCTGGAAGAGGCCGTCCGCACCGCCTGAAACGAAGTTCGCTCCCCACCTGATGCAAAACAGAAGAGGCGCCCAATTGGGCGCCCCTCGTGTCTTGTTCCTAGCGAGCCTAGTTCTTGAGCGCCAGCGCCTGGGCTAGATCGAGATGGATGCCGGGGCCCATCGTCGTTGTCAGCGTGACACTGCGGATGTACTGGCCTTTGGCTTCCTTTGGCTTGGCGGCATTCACCGCCTCGATGAAGGTAGCCATGTTCTCGCGCAGCTTCTGTTCGTCGAAGCTGACCTTGCCGAGCGGGACGTGAATGTTCGCCAGGCGGTCGAGGCGGAACTCGACGCGGCCCTGCTTTGCATCGTTAACGGTGCGGGCGATGTCTTCGGCGCCGACGACGGTCCCTGAGCGAGGGTTCGGCATCAGGCCGCGCGGGCCGAGGACGCGGCCGAGGCGGCCCACCTTGCCCATCATTTCGCGCGTGGCGATGGCGACGTCGAAATCGGTCCAGCCGCCTTCGATCTGCTTGATGAGGTCGTCGCTGCCGACGAAATCGGCGCCGGCCTCGCGGGCGACGGAGACGGCCTCACCTTCGGTGAAGACGAGGACGCGCAGCACCTTGCCGAGGCCGTGCGGGAGGACGGTGCTGCCGCGAATCTGCTGTTCGGCGTGACGCGGGTCGAGGCCGGTCTTGATGTGCAGTTCGACGGTCTCATCAAACTTCGCCGGGTGAATCTCCCGGGCGAGCGCGATGGCTTCATCGACGGTGTAGAACCTGGCCTTGTCGACTTTCGCCGCGGCCTCGATGTACTTCTTGCCCTTCTTTGCCATGGCTAGGAGACCTCGATGCCCATGCTGCGGGCGGTGCCTTCGATGATCTTCATCGCTTCCTCGACGGTGTTGGCGTTGAGGTCCGGCATTTTCGTCTCGGCGATCTTGCGAATGTCGTCGCTTGTGACCTTGCCGATCTTGCTGAGGCGGGGGCTGCCGCTTCCCTTGTCGACACCGGCGGCCTTGCGGAGCATGTCCGCCGCAGGCGGCGTCTTCAGGATGAAGGTGAACGAGCGGTCTTCGAAAATGGTGAGCTGGGCAGGGATGATCTGCCCGACCTTGTCCTGCGTGCGGGCGTTGTAGTCCTTGCAGAACTCCATGATGTTGACGCCGTGCTGGCCGAGCGCAGGGCCAACGGGCGGGGCCGGGTTCGCTTTACCGGCCGGAAGCTGCAGTGTCACCACTGCCCGGACTTTCTTTGCCATTGTGTCTCCTTGTGTCCAAGCGGCACGCTCAACGGCGTGCCTCCACGGTGCGAGCGCCTGCCACGAAGTCAGGCGCACGAAGATCCATTGTGGCCCGCGATGGGCTTCCCGGCAATGCAGAATGGGGCTGTTCGAACCGCGTCCGTTTCCGAACCCGGAAACAAGTTTCCCCTATCCAGACCTTCCCTCAATGGCGCTCGTGCGTATACTC
This sequence comes from Dehalococcoidia bacterium, assembly GCA_039809945.1. Taxonomy (GTDB): domain Bacteria; phylum Chloroflexota; class Dehalococcoidia; order Tepidiformales; family Tepidiformaceae; genus Amarobacter. Next base: position 4,072 of record JBDHWA010000050.1, read on the forward strand.
CGCGAGTTATCGTCGTCGAGGCGAAAAAATCGATGACGGTGGAGCATTCCTTAGGGGGGAATTTGTGTCCGGAGACAACTATTGGAAGCGCCGAGCATTCGGCACAGGACTGAGCCGCCGCCGGCTTCTCGGGGGCGCGGCCATCACCGGTGTCGGTGCGGCCTCGCTTGCCCTCGTCGGCTGCGGTGATGACGACGACGACACCACCTCGAGCGGGGGGAACACGCCGGCAGCCACCTCTGGCGCCAGCAGCAGCCCGACCGCTGCCGCGTCGCCGTCGGCTGCCGCGAAGCAGAAGGGCGGTACTGCCCGCTTCATCAGCGGGAACAACACCTACGACACGTTCGACATCGACCGGAGCCGCTTCAGCCCAGTAGCGGTCCTCTTCGGCTACACCAACCTTGGCGTCATGCAGTGGCAGAGCTACAAGGACGGCAAGATTGCCGGCGCCTTGGCCGAGAAGGTCGAGCAGCCGGACAAGCAGACGTTCGTCTTCTCGGTTCGTCCGAACGTGTTCTGGCACAACAAGCCGCCCGTAAACGGCCGGGCAGCGACCGCTGACGACATCGCCCAGTCCATCCTGCGCAACAAGGGTGGCAAGCTCCTCGACGGCACCGACGACCCGAACTTCTACCGCAAGTCCTCGTTCGCCAGCGTCGACAAGGTCGAAGTGGTCGACCCGAAGACCGTCAAGGTGACAACCAGCCGGCCGGACCCGTTCCTTCTGAACGTGCTGGCAGGCGCGTACGCGAAGGTCCAGGCGCCGGAAGCGATCAAGCAGTTCGAGAAGGACTACGCGACGGTCACCGCCGACAAGATCATCGGCACGGGCGCCTTCGTCCTCACCGAGTTCGCTGCAGAAGGCAAGGCGACGCTCACCCGGAACGAGAAGTTCTACACCCAGGTCAACCCGGATGCCGTGAAGTACCTGCCGCTGTTCACGGACCAGTCGGCGCAGCAGGCGGCCTTCGAGCAGAAGCAGGTCGACGCCTTCACCCCAATCCAGAACGCCGTCCTGGAAGACCTGAAGAAGCGGCTGGATGGGAAGATCCAGGAGATCAAGTCGTTCTCCGCGAACCCGCAGGCGGGTACCTACTACGGTGGGGCCAAGCCATGGAACGACCCGAATCTCATCGGCGCCATCTTCCGGGCGCTCGACCGGCGGGCGATGATCAATTCGCTCCTCCAGGGCAAGGCTGCGCTCTCGGGCAACATCCCGCCCACCCAGGCAGCCTTCGGCATCACCGAGAAGGAGCTGATTACCTTCCCCGGCTATCTCGAAGACCGCGCCAAGGAAGAGGCCGAAGCGAAGAAGATGTGGGAAGCGGGCGGCGGCCCGGCCCTTGGCGAAATCATCGTCGACATCCCCGATATCTGGGAGGGCCTGTACTCGGGTGGTTCGGCGCTCATCACGAACCAGCTGAAGAAGGTCCTCGGCAACACCTTCACCGCGAAGGTGCAGCCGTACGCGACGATCACCACCAAGATCGTGAAGCAGCAGTACGGGAACGGCTCGAACAACATCTGGTACGGCTGGATCACCGACATCACGGACCCTGAGCCGACCCAGCTCAACTACCTGCAGTACAACTCGACGCAGCCGCAGTTCGCCCAGTTCGGCGTGAAGATCGACAAGGTCGACCAGCTCACCGCGAGCCTGGTCGCCGAGTTCGACCTGAGCAAGCGCCAGGAAGGCAACAAGGAAGTCAACCGCGAACTGCTCAAGGCGTACGGCGCAGGCATTCCCTACAGCCTGATGGGCGTGAACTCCACGCTTGTCTGGAACTACTACCATACCGCCGAGGCCGCGCCGTTCGTTACGTCGCACCTCGTCGGCACCGACTCCTGGTTCGACCAGAAAGACCCGACCTGGGCCGGCCGCCAGGCCTAGGAGCATAGTCCGCGGGGCGGCCGCGAGAATTGCGGCCGCCCTTGCACAGTCCAGTCACCTGAGGGGGAGCTATGAGGAACTACATTCTGCGCCGGATGCTCATAAACATCCCGGTTATCTGGCTTGTAGCCACGCTGGTCTTCCTGGCGACCAGCGTCCTCCCCGGTGACTTCGTCGCCCAGAGAATCGCGGCCCAGGATCCGACTTCGACCGACCCGGCCCTGCGTCAGCAGCAGATCGAGGCGGTGCGCAAAGACCTCGGCCTCGACAAACCCGTGCCGCAGCGCTACGCAACCTACCTGGGCAACCTGCTGAAGGGCGACTTCGGTATCTCCTACCAGACGCGCGAACCGGCGCTCCAGGGGATGAAAGAAGGCCTGCCGTACTCACTGCAGCTGGCGGTCATGTCGCTCATCATCGGCCTCTGCGCATCACTCCCTATTGGGGTTATCAGCGCGATCCGGCAGGACTCCTCGGTGGACTACATCCTGCGCATCTTCGCGATCCTGATGCTGGCGATGCCGAGCTTCTGGGTCGGCACGATGCTGCTGCTGTATGTCGTAAAGGGGGTCTCAGTCTTCGGACTATTCACCATCGGGTGGACTATCGACGTGACCGACCAGAAGCTCCTCTGGGAGGACCCCGGCGCCAGCATTCGCGGGTTCATTCTGCCAGCCGTGGCAGGTGGGCTCGCCTCCGCCGCGGGAGTGATGCGCCTGCTGCGCTCGCAGATGCTCGAAGTGCTGCGCCAGGACTACATCCGCACAGCCTGGGCAAAGGGAATGCGTGAGCGCGTTGTTATCATGCGCCACGCCATGAAGAACGCGATGGTGCCGGTGGTGACCGTGCTCGGACTCACGCTCTCCGGACTCCTCAGCGGCAATGTTGTGTTCGAGCCGCTCTTTGGCATCCCGGGGGTGGGCCGCCGCATCTTGAACGCGATCGTCGCCCGTGACGTCCCGGTGGTTCAGAGCTTCGTGCTCGTCATCGCCACATTCATCGTCTTCGTCAACCTTGGGATCGACCTCCTCTACGGCGTGCTCGACCCGCGCATCCGGTACTCGTAGGGGGCTGCGACATGGCTCAAGAACAGGTCCTCGACCGTCCAGCTCCGGAACTCATCCGGAGGAGCCTGAGCGACCGGCCCGTGTGGGTGCGGTGGGCAGTTCACTTCGGCCGGTTCTTCCGCACCAAGCCGCTCGGCGGGGTGGGAGTCGTCATCATCGGCCTCTGCCTGTTCGCCGGCATCTTCGGCGGCATGATCGATCGCTACGACCCGGAGCAGGTGTTCACGCAGGTCAACCCGGCATTCGACGAAGAGCTCTATGAGAAGAGCCTGACGGACCCCACGATCCGCCTGACCGCCAAACCCGAGCAGCTGCAGAAGGGCGAAACGCCGATGCTGTTCCGGACCCCGTCAAGCGCCCACTGGCTGGGGACCGACGGCCTCGGCCGCGACCTCTATTCCCGCATCATTCATGGCGCTTCGACGGCCCTGTACGTCGGTCTTGGCGCCGCCCTTATTGCCACGATCGCGGGTGTGGTTATCGGCCTTGCCAGCGCGTACTTCGCCGGCGCCGTGGACTTCATCATCCAGCGCATCATGGACACGCTGCAGGCGTTCCCTCCGCTCGTGCTGCTGCTGTTGTTCGGACAGGTCGTTTCGAACCCAACGCTCACCGTGAACACCATTTCGCTCGGCATTCTCGGCATCGCGAGTTCCACCCGCGTGGTTCGAAGCGCCGTGTTGGCCGCTCGCGAAGAGGTCTACGTGCTCGCCGCCCGCACGATTGGCGCCGACGACATCCGGATCATGGCGCGCCACATCTTCCCGAACGTGACGGCCCCGATCATCGTGATTTTCACGAGCTCGATCGGCGTGTACATCCTTGTCGAGGCCACCCTCGCCTTCCTTGGCCTTGGCGACCCGGTTCGCATCTCGTGGGGAAAGATGGTGGAGGAAGGCCGCCGCAACGGCACCGCGAACCCGTGGATGGCCCTCGCCGTCGGCGGCGCCCTCACGTTCACCGTGCTCGGATTCAACCTTGCTGGTGACGCCCTCCGCGACGTCCTCGACCCGCGCCTGCGGGGACGCGGCGGCCGCGCCGGGTTCTAGCAACACGCAGGGCCCGTCGCCCCGGATGGGACAAAAAAAGAACCGCCCGGCAGAGTTGCCGGGCGGTTTTCTTTATCCGTGACGTTGGAGCGGTCTTACAGCTTTTCGACCTGGAGGAAGTCCAGTTCGACCGGGGTTTCGCGACCGAACATGTTGACGACCACCTTGACGCGCCCCTTCTCTGTGTTGATTTCGTCCACAGTACCGACGAAGTCCTCGAACGGACCGTCGACGATGCGCACGCTCTGGCCCTGGATGAAGCCGACGCGCATCCGCGGCTGTTCCATTCGCATGGCCCGCAGGATGTGGTTTACCTCGTCCGTCGAGAGAGGCACCGGCCGAGTGCCCGAGCTCACGAAACCAGTCACGCCGGTGGTATTCCGGATCATGTGCCAGGCTTCGTCTGAGTCCGGGTCGCCTTCCTTCAATTCGATGGTCTGGACGAGGACGTAGCCAGGGTAGAGCTTCCGCTTCACCGTCCGGCGCTGGCCGTCCCGGATCTCGATTTCGTCTTCGGTCGGAACCACGACGTGGTAGACCTTGTCCTTCGCGTCCATCTGTTCGACGGTTGCGCGGATGGCGCTGCGGACCTTGTTTTCGTGACCGCTGTAGGTGTGCACGAAGTACCACTTGCGGCCGGCGGCGTTGATTTCCTCGTCAGTGAGTTGTTCCTGTTCGAGGGCGTCGTCGTCCTTTCGGCGGCGTGGAGCACGCTTCGGCTTCTCCGGTGGCCGGACGTCGGAAAGCGCCGTCAGCGGCGCCGGTTCGTTGCTCATCCTAGAAGAATACCTTTTCGATAACCCAGCCAAAGCCGAGGTCGAGCGTGCCCAGGAGGGCGCCCATCGCCACCGCCACGATGGCGACAACCACCGTGAGGTAGCGAGTCTCGGCGAACGTCGGCCAGCTGACCTTCCGCAACTCCGAAATGATGTCCGCGAGGAACCGTGGTTCGAAGCGCTTGAGGAAGCCGAACGGGTTGCGGCGGCGGCGTGGCTCCGGCCGGGCGATACCAGCACTCACGGGCGCGCTTGCTGGCCGGGGAAGGCCCTCGCGCGCTCGCGCTGGCTGGCTGGCCGCCTGCTCTCCGGTGGTCGGCACCGTGGCTGTGCGGCGACGTTGTGTTCGTGCCATTTGGGTTACCGTGTCTCCCGGTGGGCTCTGTGGACGCGGCAGCGTGGGCAGAACTTGTTCAGCTCCAGGCGGTCCGTGTCGTGCCGCCGGTTCTTCTGCGTGGTGTAGGTCCGCTCGCGGCACTCCGTGCACGCGAGGTGGATGATGATGCGGTCGCCTTTTGCTTTGGCCATGTGCTTTACCTTTGCCGAATCGCCTAGGCGAGGATTTTGGTGACGACGCCAGCGCCGACGGTGCGGCCGCCTTCGCGGATAGCGAAGCGG
>JBDHWA010000051.1:0-9402 GCA_039809945.1 Dehalococcoidia bacterium
GCCGCGGAGGACAGCTGGCGCCGCATCGAGGCGTTCTTCGCCGAGCACCTGGGGCCAACGGGCGGCTAAAGCCCCGGGAAGGTCATTCGAAAGCCCGATGCGGCGCGCCACCCGAGCGGCCCACGATGGGAGAAAACACGCGGGCAACCGCAACCAGGGGAGCTTCTCCATGCCTCGTTGGGAAAGAACCATCGACATCGCCGCACCCGCCGACCGAGTCTGGCAGGTGCTTTCGGACGTGCCCCGTTGGCCGGACTGGACGGACTCCATCGAAACCGTCGAGGGGATGCCGGCCAGCCCGGGCGTGGGCGCCGAAGCCGTCGTGAAGGCGCGCGGCCAGGCCTCGGCCCGCTGGCGCGTGACCGAGTGGAACCCCGGCCACAACTTCACGTGGGTGACCAGCGTCCGCGGCACGAAAACCATCGGCGAGCACGCCATCGAACCGCTCGATGCCGGCCACAGCCGGGTGACGCTGGCAATTGACGCGCGCGGTTTCGCCGCCGCTCTCTTTAAGCCGCTCATCAGCAAGGGCATCACAACCAACCTCGAGATGGAAGCCAACGGTCTGAAGGCGCGCAGCGAAGCCGCCTGAGCCGTCCCGGCGGTATCCTTCGCCCGTGGCCCACGTTCCGCGCCTGTATCATCCCGGTCCCCTTGGGCCTGGCCCGCTCACCCTCGGCGGCGAAGCCTCGAAGCGGCTGACCACCGTGATGCGCCTGGCCCCGGGCGACCCGTTCCTCGTGTTCGCCGGCGACGGCCACGAGTGGCATGCGCGGCTGACGAGCACTGCTCGCGGCAACAGCATCGCGACGGTCGAAGGGCTGGCGCGACAGGGAGCGCCGCCCGCAGTCGTACTCGAAACCTGGATCGGCGTCATCCGCGCGAACCGGCTCGAAACCGCCATTGAGAAGTGCGTCGAAGCCGGCGCCGACATCATCCGGCTGGTGAACGCGGCCTATTCGCAACGCGGTGACGCGCCTTCGGACACGCGCGGCGAGCGCTGGCGCAGGATCATCGTCGAAGCGGCCGAACAGAGCGGGCGGCTCTGGCTGCCGGTGCTCGAACCGCCCCAGCCGCTGTCCCGCATGGTCGAAACCTTCCATGGGGCGTTCGTGGTAGCCGACCAGAACGGCCGCGGCGCGCCCGAACTGGCGCCGTTGCTTCCGCGTTCCGGCCACCTCGCGCTCGTGACCGGCCCGGAAGGCGGCCTCGCACCGGAGGAGCTGGAACTGCTTCGGCGGAAGGGCGCACTCCCAATGACGCTCGGGCCATACATCCTGCGCGCCGAGACGGCGGCCATCGCCGGGACGGCTCAACTGCGGGCGCTTACGTTCTCTCCGGCGGGCGGGTGATATCCTGCCCCCATGTTCCAGGCGGTCAAAGGAATCGGGCTCACCCTCGCGGCATTCGCCGCAGCATTTGCGCTGCATATCGTGGGCGGGGCGACGGACCAGGGCTGGCTGTTCGCCATCGCGGTCGGCCTCATCTACCTGATCGCGACCGGCTTCCCGGCGATCGCGCTGTGGGTATCGGGGCTGGCGTACAAGTCCTCCGAACGGGCGAACATGGTCTACACGAGCGGCGTGATCATCGGCTCCGGGCTCACGCTCGGGGCGCTCTGGGCCACAAACGGGCGTGAGTTCGCCGCGTGGCACTTTCCACTCTCGATCGTCCTCGTCGCCATCGTCAGCGCCGTGATCCTGTTCATCCGGTCCCGGGTGGACCCGGCGAGTTTCGCCAGCGTTACTTCCTGAGCCGCGGGTCCCAGATATCGCGCAGCGAATCGCCGAGCAGGTTCGCGCCGAGAACGACGAGGCTGATGGCGATACCGGGGAAGACCACGACGTGCCAGTAGCCCGTGCGCGCGATGGAGAGGTTGTTTCCGCTCATATCGCGCCCCCATGAGACGTCGGCGGGACCCAGGCCGAGGAATGCAAGCGCGGATTCGGCGAGGATAGCGGCCCCCGCCGTGCCGCTCATGATCACGACCACGAGAGGCAGGACGTTCGGGACCACGTGCCGGATGAAGATGCGCCATTCGCTGCACCCAACCGCGCGGGCCGACTCCACGTAGACCTGGTTGCGCTCGATGATGGTCTGACCGCGAAGCACCCGGTTGCCGCCGAAGAGCGCCCCGATGGCGATGGCGACGATGATCGTCTTGAGCGTCGGCCCGAACGCCGTCCGCAGCATGAGGAAGAGCACGAGACTGGGGAAGGCCGCGAACGCCTCGCCGGAACGCTGGATAAGGTAGTCCAGCCAGCGCCCGAAGTAACCCCCGAGAATGCCCAGGAACGAACCCATCCCGGCGCCGAGGAAGACCGCCCAGAAGCAGATGACGAACGAGACGTGGGCGCCGGTGATCACGCGGCTGAAGACGTCCTGGCCGTTCTGGTTGAGGCCGAAGGGGTGCGCGCTGGAGGGCCCCTGGAGGGGCAGGCCGACGCTCAGTTCGTCGGCCGGGTAGGGCGCGATGTGCTTGCCAAACAGCCCGAGGAAGACGAACAGGAGGAGGATGACGAGGCCGAAAACGCCTGCCGGGTGCTGGCGCGCCAGCCGCCTCATGCGCCGGGCGAAGCTGGGCCTGCTCGGCACGTGACTCCAGTCGAAAGTTTGCGGCGCGGTGACGGATTGCGTGGCCATCAGGCGTACTTCACCCGCGGGTCGATGACCGCGTACGAGAGGTCGATGAGGAGGTTCATCGTGACCACCACGACCGCGGTGTAGAAGACGAGGAACTGCACCACCGGGAAGTCCGCCGTCAGGGCCGAGACGAGGAAGAACTGGCCGAGGCCGTTGATGCTGAAGATCTGTTCAAGGATGAGCGAGCCGAAGAACAGCGCCGTCACGTGCGCGCCGGTGAGCGTGACGATCGGGATAAGGGCGTTGCGCAGGCCGTGCTGGAGGATCACCTTGTTGCCGGAGAGCCCCTTCGCCCGGGCGGTGCGGATGTAGTCCTGGCGGAAGACCTCGAGGAGCGTCGAGCGGGTCAGCCGCATGAGCGCTGCCGCGCCGCCAACCCCGAGGAGGAGCGTCGGCGGGAGGTACAGCCGCAGGTTCTTCACCGGGTCTTCGAAGATGGAGACGTGCCCGCCCACAGGGGGTGAGTAATTCCACCAGAGCGACGGCAGGACGATGAGCAGGATAAGCAGGAAGAACTCGGGGATGGACTGCCCGAAGACCGCGAACACGCGGAACCCGTAGTCCGCCGCCGAGTTCTGTTTGACCGCCGTGATCACCCCGAAAGTGACCCCAAAAACGGTGCTGAAGAACACCGAGAGCACGAGGATCTCGAGGTTGACCGGCCAGCGCCGCTGGATTTCGGGCCAGACCGGCTGGTTGCTCCGGAAGGTGTGGCCCAGGTCCCCGCGGACAAGGTCACCGACCCAGATCACGAACTGTTCGAGCACCGGCTTATCGAGGCCCAGGTTGGCGCGGATGGCGTCTTCCTGCTCCTGCGTGGTGTTCTGGTTCACGTACAGCGTGACCGGGTCGGTGGCGAACGGCAGCCGCAGCGTGAAGAACGTGATGATGGAAACCACGACCACGATAAGCGGCATGTAGGCGAGCCGGCGAAGGGCGTATTGGCGCATAGCTACGCTCAGCCCTTGTCGATATACACTTTGCCGTTGAACAGCCCGTAGCTTCCGCGGCCTATCACGCGGCCCTTCACGTACGCCCAGGTGGCGCTGTTGGTGATGGCGATGAAGGTCGGGATGAACGGCGCCGCCTTGGTATAGGCCTTCCGCTGGATCTCCTGCACGGCCGCCAGGCGCTCCTTATCGTTCAGGATCGTCTTCTGCTTGATGACCAGGGCATCGAGCTCGTCGTCCGAGAATCCTGCCCAGTTCGGGCGCCCGCCAATTTGCTTGGTGTATGCGCCGATGTAGGAGCTGGGGTCGTCGTAAGCGAGCGTCGGATAGGTAATGAAACCGTCGTACTGGGAGCCGTACAGCGACTGTGCCAGCCATTTGCCAAAGTCCTCGGGAACGAGCTTGATCTTGAGGCCGAGGTTCTTCTGCAACTGAGACTGGGCGATCTGGGCGAACTGCTGGAAGCGGTCGCCGAGGAGCGCGTACTTCATTTCGTATTCGTGGTTGACGTCGAAGCTGGTGGCCGCGAGGAGCTTCTTCGCCTCAGCCGGGTCGCTCTTGGCGTACGTCGATTCGATCTCGGCTGCAGGGAGCGCTTCCCCGAACGCCGGCGGCACCGGACCGCTGAACTTGCCCCCTCGCCGAAGTTCATCAGGTCGATCATCTGCTTGCGATCGAGGGCCAGGGAGATGGCCTGCCGCACCCGCGGATCCGCGAACCCGCCGTCGGCACGGGTTTGCAGCAACCAGACGGCCCGGGAGTCTTCGGCGTCGATGACGATCTTGTCGCCGTGCTTCTTCACGAGGTCTTCGCGTTCGAGCTTGTTGTTCAGCCCGACGCCGTCGATCTCCTGGGCGCTGAACGCGGCGAGCGCGGCGGCCTGCTCCTGGATCAGCTTGTAGTCGGCGCCGGCGAGATACGGCTCGCCCTTGATCCGCCATTTGTCGAACCGCTTGAGCTTGAAGTTCGCGCCGTTCTGGTGGCTCACAAACTGGAAGCGCCCACTCCCGACGAGGTCTTTGTCCATGAACGTCGGGTCTTTCGCGATCTCTTCCGGAAGGATGGAGCTGGCGATTGGGCTGCCGCCGTTCGTCGAGCTGAAGGTCCAGGCATCGACCGCCTTGAGGATGAAGTTGACCGTCTTGTCGTCCGGCGTCTCGATGTGGTCGAAGACCTGGGACCACCACGAACTGTTCGAAATCTTGGTCTGCTTGGCGGCGCTCTCGAAGCTCGCCTTCACATCCGAGGCCTTCACCGCGCGACCGTTCGCCGGCGCCTTGTCGTGGAAAACGGAGTCCTGCAGCTTGACGGTGAAATGCAGCGGGTCCTGCTGCTCAATGCTGGCGGCCAGGAAGTTCTCGCGGACGCCCGTGTCGAGCGGGGTGTACCAGAGGTGGTCGAAGATGGTGAAGCCCCAGAGGAGGCCGCTATCGAGGCCGGCGTAGGGGTTAATGGAAGCGAAGATCGCAGTCTGGCGGTTCTTCGCAACGCCATCCTTGTCGATGGTTTCGCCAGCCGTCGTGGGAGTCGGCGCAGTGGCTGTCCCGGGCTTCACACCGACGGACGTGGCCGTCGCGTCACTATCCGAGCCGCCGCCATCGTCATCGTCGTCGCCGCAACCAGCGAGCGCCCAGGTTGTCGCACCGAGGGCGGTCACGCCTGCGCCGCCAAGGAGCTTGCGCCGCTGAAGGCGCCGATGCCAGTAGTTGTCTCGTTCCATGCAGTGTCCCCTCCTGCTTCAGGGCGGTGTATACCCCGTCCGAACTTTACTGGTCAATACTAGCTATCGATGCAATACATCAATCCTGAAAGTTGTACGTCCGCGGCACGGGAGTTGGGTTGCCGCAAGTTTCAGGTTGGAGTTGAACCTGGGCGAAGTCCCGGCTCGTGGAGCCACACCACGGCCGGGTACTTGCCCCGTGCCCAGGTTCGCTCGCCGCGGTCCGGGCCCTTGGAGACGGCCGGACCGAGGTTCGAGAACGACGCTGAACATACCCGGCCTGATAAACAGCCGTGTTTAGTCAGCAACGCCGAATCTATGTCCACATGCTACGCTTGTCAAGATTTCTCCTCCGGAGGTTCGTCGCCACGATGAGCGACGAGATTGGGCTGCGCGGCTACCGGGTGCAGGACCCGGCACGAACCCTGGCCCGCAGGCGCGCGATCATGCTCGCCATGGCCGAGGTCATCATCGAAAAGGGGTACGCAAACACGACCCTTGAAGACGTGGCCGCACGCATGGGCACGAGCCGCGCCGTCATCTACTACCAGTTCCGTAGCAAGGAAGACCTCTACGCCGAAATCGTGGTGGAGGCCGTTACCCGCGCCACGGAGCGCCTTGACGCCATCATGGCGCGCGGCGAATCACCGGAGCGCACGCTCTTCGCTGCGCTGCGCGACCTGATTAGCGTCGGCATGGAACCCCTGAACCGGAGCACGCTCATGACCGGCCGCCCACGCAGCCTGACCGACGACGCGCGCGCCCGCATCCGCGGGGTGGACCGCCAGTACGAGCGCCTCCTCACCGAAGTCATCAGGTCCGGCATCGAAACCGGCGTGTTCCTCGACCGTGACCCGCGCTTCCTGCGCTACACCCTGATGTTCGCGGTCAACGGCAACTTCATCTGGCGCCGCCCGGACGGGCCACTGAAGACGGACTACATCCTCGCCGAATTGCCGCAGATGCTGATGAGTTCCGTCCTGGCGCACCCCTGCGACTACCACCCCCACGGCGAAGAACCAGCTCGCGCAAGCCTCGACTGACATTGCCGCCCGTCGGGCCCGTTTGGTAGATTGGCGTCCGTCCTTCCATGCAACGGACGTATCTTTATTGACTGCGGGGTGACGCATGCCCAGGCGTCTTGCGGTTTCTGTCGGATTCACCGGGAGCCCGGAACAGAACAAGGAAATCATCAACCGGATCAAGGTCGCCGAAGAGGTCGGCGTCGAGGCGGTCTTCACGGCCGAAACGTGGGGCCGAGACCAGTTCTCCCTCCTCACCCAGATCGCGCTCCAGACGAGCAAGATCAAGTTCGGCACCGGCATCGCCCCGGTCTTCGGGCGCTCGCCTGCGGTCCTCGCGATGACGGCGGCCACGCTGGATGAGATTTCCGGCGGGCGCATGATCCTCGGCCTCGGCACCTCGGGCGAGCGGGTCATCGAGCACTGGCACGGCGAGAAGTTCTCGAAGCCGATCCAGCGCACGAAGGAGTACATCGAAATCATCAACATGATGGTTTCGGGCGAGAAGGTCTTCTACGACGGCCAGATCTACAAGCTCCAGCGCGGCTTCAAGCTGCTCTTCGAGCCCGTGCGCAAGCACATCCCGGTCTACGTCGCCTCCATTTCGCCGAAGAGCATGCAGTCGCTGGCGACCGTGGCCGACGGCTGGATGCCGATCTACTGGCCGAAGTCGAAGTTCCTCGACGGCAAGAAGATCCTCGGCGAGGCCTCGGCTGCTGCGGGCCGCCCGGCGAACGCAGTGGAGTGCGTCGCCTCGCTGACCGTTGTCATCAACCCGGACGAGCAGAAGGCGAAGATGCAGGCAGCCGGCCCAATCTCGTGGTACGTCACCAACATGGGCGACTTCTACCACGAGATGCTGACCCGCAACGGCTTCGGCGAAGAAGTCGCGGCGATGCGCAAGGTGGCCGAGACCCACAAGCCGCCGCCATTCGGGACCAACCCCGAACTGATGGCCGCGATGGGCGACCGCATGCTCGAAGAGACCGCCATCTGGGGCGACCTCGAGACGGTGGCCGCCGGGATCGAGGAGCGCCGCCAGCTCGGCGTTGACCTGCCGAGCATCAGCATGCCCCAGGGCCCGCTGGACCAGGTCGAGCGCATCCTCGGGACGCTCGTTTCCTAGGCTTTCGAATCTGCGAGCGGCGCCCGCGGTCATTTCGCGCGGGCGCCGCTGGCTGAGCCCTCTACACGCCTGCCGCTTGCCGCACCGGCGTAGGATTCGCCCATGACCAGCAACCTCGAACTCTGCGAGCAGTTCTTCGCGGCTATCACGCGCGGTGACATCGACGCCGTCGCGGGTTTCTACGCGCCCAACGCCGTGATCTGGCACAACAACGACGGCATCGAGATGACCCCCGAGCAGAACCTCCGCACGCTGCGCTGGATCACGAAGAACATGCAGGACTTCCGCTACGAGGACGTCCGCCGGTTCGACACCGGGAGCGGCTTCGTGCAGCAGCACACCACCTGCGGCACAACCGCTTCAGGCGCGGCGTTTTCCATCCCGGCCTGTGTCATCGTGCAGGTCGTCGATGGGCGCATCACGCGCCTCGATGAATACCTCGATTCAGCCCAGACGGCGGCACTCACCCGGTGACGAGCGCCGGCGCCCGGCTACGGGCCCTCATGGCACGCGGCTGCGTGACCGCGCCGTTCGTCTTCGATGGCGTGCAGGCGAAGCTGGCCGAAGCGGCGGGCTTCGAAGCCGTCTACATGACCGGCTTCGGGACGGCCGCCTCGTTCGGGCTGCCCGACCTCGGGCTTATCGGCCTCGGCGAGATGTCGGCGAACGCAGCGCGTATCGCAGCGGCGGTCGGCGTGCCGGTCATCGCCGACGCGGACACGGGCTACGGCAACGAATCGAACATCGCCCGTACCGTCGGCCTCTACGAACGCGCGGGCGTCGCGGCGTTGCACATCGAAGACCAGGACTGGCCGAAGCGCTGCGGCTTCCTCGAAGGAAAGCGCGTCATCCCGCCGGACGAGATGGTGCTGAAGGTGCGCGCCGCCGTCGCCGCCCGCAGCGACCCCGGCCTCGTCATCATCGCCCGCACCGACGCCCTCCAGCCGAACGGCTGGGACGACGCCGTCGCGCGGGCGAAGCGGTACCGCGAGGCCGGCGCCGACATGGTGTTTATGGACGGCCTGAAGACGCGGGAACTCGTCGAGCGCGCGGCGCGTGACCTCGACGGCATCCCCCAACTCCTGAACTCATGGCTCGTCACCCCGGACGAAGCGCAGGCGATGGGGTTCGCGGTCTACATCCACCTCGGCGTCATGCTGCGCCACTTCCACGACATCCGGGTCATGCTCGAAGAGTTGCGCGACACCGGCCGCGTGACCGTTCCGCCGGAGGATATGAGCGTCGAACCGATCACGCGCCTGCTCTCCGGCGAAGCCTGAGGACGCTCCGGCGAGCGAGTATCTGGCATTTTCCAACGGCCCGGCCGTCACCTTTCGTGGTACCTGCGCCATTCGTAGAGTGAATCCGCTGTGCGCGATACCGAGGTCGAAACAGATGGCCCGCCGGCTGAAGGCTCCCAGCACGCCGAAGCGCTTGCACGCCGCGCTGTCGCCCGTGAGGCGGCTGCATGGGAAGAACTCTTCGAGCTTCACTACCGCAGCGTCTTCGCCTTCGTGCGCTACCGCCTGCGCTCAGCCGAAGAGGCCGAGGACATCGCCTCGCAGGTCTTCGAAGTGGCCTATGCCAACGCCGCCCGCTTCAACTACCAGGGCGTCCCGATCGAAGGCTGGCTCATTGGCATCGCCCGCAACCTCTGCCGTGACTACATCAAGAAGCTTGGCCGCCGCGGCATCGACGATGAGTTCGACGACTCGCTCGAACTCTCCGCGCCGGACGACACCGCCGCCATCGGCCTGCGGCGGGACCTCCTCGAAGCCATGCAGGAACTCACCGGAGACCAGAAAGAGGTCCTCCAGCTTCGCTTCCTGCTCGACAAGTCGGTCGCGGAGACGGCCATGTTGATGCAACGTTCCGAAGACGCCGTGAAGAACCTCCAGCGCCGCGCCCTGGCCGCGATGCAGCGCGCCCTCGGCGGCGCCG
>JBDHWA010000052.1:0-9395 GCA_039809945.1 Dehalococcoidia bacterium
CCGGCGGCACTCACGACCGTCAAAGTCCAGGACAACCGCTTCTCACCGGGCTCGTTGCAAATCCCGGTCGGCGCGACCGTCACCTGGAACTGGGAAGGCAGCACAGCTCGCCACTCGGTGAAGGGCACGTTTGACGGCCAGCCGGTGGAGTCACCCGTGCTGAGCGGGACGGGCGTGTACCTGTTCGCCTTTCAGAAGGCCGGCATCTTCGAATACGAATGCGGCATCCACGGCGCCGCGATGAAGGGCACGGTCACCATCCAGTAATCCTGAAGGGTTGCATTCCGGAATAGGATTTGCGTACTATCCGGCCCTCAAGGAGGCTCAAATGCCAATCGTGGTCATTACCGGGTGTAGTTCGGGCATCGGCTACGAAGCGGCACTGCGGTTCGCGCGGTCAGGGAATACCGTCTACGCGACCATGCGAAACCTTGCCAAAGCTGGACCGCTGAAGGCTGCGGCGGAGGCTGAAGGCCTCGACATTCGCATTCACCAGCTGGATGTTGACTCGCAGGCGTCCATCGATGGCGCGGTCAAGGCGATCGTCGCGGACGCGGGCCAGATCGATGTGCTCGTGAACAACGCGGGCGTGACCGGGATCGGCTCCGTGGAAGAGACGACCGACGCCGAGCTTCACGCTGCGATGGAGACCAACTTCTTCGGGCCTTTGCGGCTCATCCGGGCGGTCGTGCCGGCGATGCGAGAGCGCGAGTCGGGGACGATCGTGAACGTATCCTCGGTGGCAGGGCGTCTTGTCGGAGGAGCGTGCGTCGCCTACCACTCTTCGAAGTGGGCTCTGGAATGCGCCAGCGAAACGCTGGCGATGGAGCTCAGGCCGTTCGGAGTGCGGGTGGCCATCATCGAACCAGGGTTCTTCCGCACACCGATCCTGGACAAGGCAGCGGATGGCTTCCGCGCGCAGGAGACTTCGCCGTACAAGGACCTGATCAGCCGCATGTCAGCGCTGTACGCGGGTGCATCGGAGGCCAGTGGCGACCCCGCGGTCGTAGCAGCCACGATCGAGAACGCGGTTTCGACTGACGAGCCTAGGCTGCGGTACCTTGTTGGCGACGATGCAGAGCCGTTCGTCGGCGGCCGGGCGCGGCTGACCGATGAGGAGTACCAGACGCTTGGCGACAGGATGACTGACGAAGAATGGTGGGCGAAGTTCTTCGAGTTCTTCCCGCAACCGGCTGCAGCCGCAGGCTAAACAGGCCTGTCAGGCCGCGCACTTGTCCCTGCTTACGAGTAGCGCTCCTCGCGCCATGGGTCGCCGTAGATGTGGTACCCGTAGGTTTCCCAGAAGCCGGGCTTGTTGCTGCCCAGAAACTGGATTCCGCCGACCCACTTCGCGCTCTTCCAGAAGTAGAGGTGAGGGATGACCAGCCGGATGGGCCAGCCGTGCTCTTTGCTGAGTTCCTCGCCGTTGTGCGTCGTGGCGAACATCACCTGCTCCCGGCGCAGGTCCTCCAGCGGCACGTTGGTGGTGTAGCCCCCGTAGCTGTGGAGCATCGCGTACTTCGCTTCCGGCTTCAGCGAGATGTTGTCGAGCAGCGCTGAAAATGGGACGCCCTGCCAGGTGTTGTCGTACTTGCTCCAGGTGGTCACGCAGTGGATGTCGTTCACCTCAGTCGTCGAGCCGAGGGCGTTGAACTGCTCCCAGGTGAACGTCTTCTCTTCGTCGACCAATCCCCAGACGTGGAACCGCCACGATTCGAGGTCGATGCGCGGGATGCTGCCATAGTGGAGAACCGGCCAGCCAGTGGTCAGATGCTGACCCGGAGGCAGGCGCAGCTTTCCGTCGGGCCGAAGTTCCTTGGTGGCCTGCAGCGTCATATGGAATCTCCCGTGCAGCGGCGTGCGTGATGTTCTGCATTTTCAGGGTAGCCGTTCGCCGCTGGCGCGGACAAGACTCGGTTTTCGATTCCAAAGCGCCGCGGCGGCTACACTGGCCAGATGGAAAGCGTTCCCGAACGGGAAGCGGCCCGCCCGCGGCTTGCCATCCATCCCCGGGATGGCTGGTTCTTCGTCGTGGCCGCCATCATCGTAGCGGTCGACCAGCTGGTGAAGTGGATCATCCGAGACTCGGTGGCCCTGGGCGACCGTATCGACGTGGTCTGGCCGCTGGAAATTGTCCATTTCACGAATAGCGGGGCCGCGTTTGGGATGCTGCAGGGCGCCGGGCCGCTCCTCGTTATGACGAGCGTGGTGGGGATGGCGGCCATCGTCATCTACCTCTTCAACCCGGGGTTTGCCCACCCCCTCATGCGGCTGGGGCTCGCCCTCATGCTCGGTGGCGCTGTGGGCAATCTCATCGACCGGGTGAAAGACGGCGAAGTGGTGGACTTTATCAAGGTGCCGAACTTCCCCGCGTTCAACGTGGCCGATTCGGCCATCACCATAGGAGTCTTGTTGCTGGCATGGGCAATGCTGAAGGAACCGGAAGCGCCGAAACCCGAAGCGTGAGCGCACCTGCCCCGGGCAGGCTCGACGCCGTCCTCGCAGGCGCGTTTCCCGACCTTTCGCGGGCCCGGGTGCAGCGCCTCATCGAAGCAGGCCACGCGCGGGTAAACGGCGCAGCTGCGCGCAAAGCTGCCACCGTCGCGGCGGGCGATGCACTCGAACTCGACGTGCCTGCCACGCCGCACGACGCTGCGCCAACCGGGCTCTCGCTCCCTGTGCTTTACGAAGATGCACAGTTGGTTGTCATTCACAAGCCCGCAGGACTCGCGGTGCATGGCGCGCCGGGGGATACCGGCCCGAGTGTTGCGGGCTGGTGGCTCGAACAGCTCGGCCCTGCGGCGGAGGCGTTCGACGTCGAGCGGCCCGGGGTGGTTCACCGGCTGGACAAGGACACATCCGGCGTCCTCCTGCTGGCGAAGACCCCCGCGGCCCAGGCGGCGCTCAGCGCGGGGTTCGAAACACGCACCGTGAAGAAGACCTACCTCGCAGTCGTCGACGGTGTGCCAGACCGCCCGAAGGCAGTCATCGATGCGCCAATCGACCGGCACCCCGGGGATCGGACGCGGATGGCCATCGTCACTCGCGGCCGGGAAGCGCGCACAGCGTACGAGCTCCTCCACAGCGACGGCCGCAGGGCGCTGCTCGAAGTTCACCCGGAAACCGGCCGCACGCACCAGATTCGCGTTCACCTCGCGGCCATCGGCGTGCCCGTCAGCGACGATGCGGTTTATGGCAAGCGCGAACCCGGTGGCCGGCAACTCCTGCACGCCTATCAGCTCACCCTGCCTCACCCTGACGGCGGCACATTGACCGTGACGGCGCCGATTCCGCCGGACATGGATCGCGCCATTCGCGCCCTCGGCGCCGACGCTGAAGCCGTGCGGTTCCGTCAGCCACACGAACCGGCGCGGACGCCCGCTTAGGTCAACCGCCCGGCCAAAAACTCGCGCGTCGCGGCCGAAGCTTCGACGCTCAGTTCGCCATGGAGCCCGGGGTGGACGTGCATGCGCTTGTCCTTCGCACCCAGCGCCCCGAACAGTTCGAACGCGCCATCACGGTCGAACCGTTCGTCGTCCCACTGGACCATGAAGAGCACCGGGCAGGTCACGTTCGGCGCGTCGATACGGTGGCGGGGACCGAACCGGCCGCGAACCGCGCTGGGCCCGGCGAACCCGCACAGCCCCAGGACGGCGGCACGAATACGCGGCTCCGAAGCGACAAACGGCAGCCCGAGCATCGTGCCCATGCTCAGACCCCAGTAACCGACCCGTTTCGCGTCGAATAGCCCGGTCCCGAGCAGGTCATCGAGAGTCGCCTTCCAGTCGCCGTTCATGCGGTCAAAGGTGTCGGGCCGCTTCCACAGGGCGATGTAATCCGGGTGGCCTGCCGGGTCTTCGACTGGCCGGATGGGGCCACGCTCGCCGTGGTCAATGGCATCAACGGCCGCGACGGCAATGCCGTGGCGGCGCACGAAACGCCGCGCGAGCGCCAGGCCGGCCTCGTTCCGCTTCTCACTCGACCCGCCGTGACCCATCAGCACGAGCGGAACCGCGCCGGACGCTTCTTCGGGCGCCCAGAGGATCCCCGGGATGGCGTCCCCGGCACGATGAACAAGAAACGGGCGCTCGGTGACGCCCATCGAGGTCACAGCGGGGCCTTTCCACTCCATAGACAGCTCCAGATGAGGGTTTCGCCAAGTCTACGCGACCGCGGGACTGCCCCACGTTTTACGCTCTTTCCACCTGAATTCGCTATGTGGCCGCTCAGGACAGACGGCCTCCTTCGTATACTCGACCTGTGCAGATTGGGGTCATCGGCGCCGGCGCGGCCGGGCTCACCGCAGCGTTCCGGCTGATGGAGGCCGGGCACCGGGTCACGGTTTTCGAAGCGCAGCCCCACGTCGGGGGACGAACCTACAGCGCCCACTTCGGGCCGGGGCACCACCTGGACACCGGCGCCGGGTGGCTCACGTCCGCCTACACCCAGACGCTGCGCCTGCTCGAAGCGGTCGGAGAAAAAGGCCGCCTTCGGCCGATCCACGCGTCGGGCCCCTCGGAGCTCATCGTGGGCGGCCGCTCGTTCATCGGCGCAGGGCTCCCTCGCACCGCCGCGGGCGACCACCTCATCCCGCCGGACGAACGCGAGCGCCTGCGCAACTGGCTCCATTGGCTGGACGGCTACCCACCGCTCGGCTTCCGCACATTTAACGACAGTGAGAATGCCGAGCAGCATCTTGCGCCGGTTGGCCCGGCAGCAACGAAGTTCCTCTTCGCCCCGATGTTCGAAGGGCTCTTCGCCCCCCTCGCCGAGCAGTCGGCCGAGTTCCTTCGGTCGTGGATTGCCGCCTCGCGCGCCACGTACTACCAGGTCGAGGACGGCATGGACGCCCCATGGAAACGGATTGCGACCCACCTCGACGTCCGCGTGAACACCGCCGTCGAGATGATTCGGCAGAGCGGGCAGAAGCTGGAAGTGGTAGCGAACAGCCTCTCGCTCGCATTTGATGGCCTCGTCGTGGCCGTGCCTCCGCCCGCGGGGAACCAGTTCGTGACACGGGCCATCGAACCGCGGTGGGTAGCCCAACTCAACTACGAGCAGGTCCGGTACTCCGGCCAGTGCAGGCTGTACCTGGCGATGCCCGGCGACGCTCCAGCACGGATTCATCGCCGCCCGCTCCCCATGGGTCCGATCGCCAGCGTCGAGTGGCAATCGAGCGCTGACGGCGCGTGGGGATCCTGTCCGCCCGGCTGGCAGTGGGCGCTCATCTGCGCGAACGAAGCGCACAACGATCGCCTCAACCCGCTGCCCGACTTCGAAGTGACCACTCGGCTTCACCAGGCCGCCAGCAAGATTGTCCCCGAACTGCCGCCACTGGAGGCGTGGAAGGTGAAGCACCTCGTTCGCTGGAAGCATGCGGTGCCGGTGATGCCGCCGGGCCACTTCACCCGCCTGGCCAACTACGCGCGCCGGCCGCCCATCGTGTTCGCAGGCGACTGGACCCACCAGGCCTGCGTCGAGGGCGCCGTGCGGTCAGGAGAAGCCGCTGCGGAAGCGTTCGGCCCCGGGTAGAGGGCGCGTGTGACCGCAGCGCGGACAGGATAGAATCTGGCCGCACTGAACTCGGAGGGCTACCCGATTGCGTTTCCAGGACACTCCCGAACTGGCCGAATGGCGCCAGACCGTCCGCGACTTCGTCGATACCAACTGGCGAATCGCAGGGACCAAAGACGAAGACGACCCGGGCTTTGAAGCCCCGGCCGATGAGGGCCGGACAACAGCCTGGCTCGACAAGCTCGGCGCGCGCGGCTGGCTCGCGCCGGCATGGCCGAAGAAGTACGGCGGCGCCGACATGTCCGTCCTCGAACAGTTCGTCCTCAGCCAGGAACTGCACGAGGCCGGAGCGCCCGTTTCGCGCCAGATGCTGAACCTCGTCGGACCCACGATCATGCTCCACGGCACCGAGGAGCAGAAGGCCGAACACCTGCCGCCAATGCTGCGCGGCGAAGTCGCCTGGTGCCAGGGCTTCTCTGAACCCGGTTCCGGCTCCGACCTCGCCAGCCTCCAGACCCGCGCCGTCCGCGACGGTGACGACTATGTCATCAACGGCCAAAAGATCTGGACCTCGGGCGCCCACCGCGCCGACTGGATGTTCGTGCTCACCCGGACCGATCCGGACGCTCCGAAGCACCGCGGCATCAGCTACCTGCTGCTCAACATGAAGTCCCCGGGCGTGACGGTTCGCCCGCTGATCAACATGGCCAATGGGCACGTGTTCAACGAGGTCTTCTTCGAAGACGTGCGCGTCCCGGTCCGCAACCGCATCGGTGACGAGAACCGCGGCTGGTACGTCGGCACCACTACGCTCGACTTCGAACGCTCGAACATCGCCCGCGCGATCGCCGCCCGCAAGAACGTGGTGCGCATGGCCAACTACGTGCGGCAGCGCGCCAGCGCTGGCGACCCGGTTTCGCCGTCCTACCGGCTGGAAGTCGCCGACCGTGCCGTGGAGACGGGCATCTGCGAACTGCTGTCGTTCGTCGTCGTCTCGATCCAGGCGCGCGGCGGGGTGCCGAACATGGAAGCCTCGATGTGCAAGATGTACGGCTCCGAGCTTTCGCAGCGCATCGCTTCCACGAAGATGCACCTGGCCGGGATGTACGGGCAGGAGCGGAAGCCACGCGGCCTCCAGGAGGAGCACAACATCAACGCGGCGATGGAGTACATGCAGGTCGTCCCGGCGACAATCGCGGCGGGCACGAGCGAGATCCAGCGCAACATCATCGCCACCCGCGGCCTCGGGCTGCCTCGCGGCTAAGGTCACCCCCCGCCCGGGAGTCACCGGCCCAGGCCGAACTCCCGGGCAAGCAGGCGGTAGGAGTCCTTCCGCGCTTCGAAGTCGTAGGTAATCGTCACGAGCACCACTTCGCTGGTGCCGTACACCGACGCGAGCGACTCGAGTCGCCCACGCACTGTCCCCGGGTCGCCGTGGATGTACGTCTGCTGCAGGTACTCCAGGTAGTCCCGTTCCGGGCCGGTATAGTCGATCGCCATCGCGTCTTCGGGGGTCATGACGCCGCCGCCCTGCTGGCCGCGCGCTCGCGAGACGACGCGTGAGCCCCAGCGGCTCCAGCTCAGGTACTCGGCGCGTTCGGTGGTTTCGGCGCAGGTCACCGAGACGCCGATCGCGGTGCGCGGCGCGGAAAGGAACGGCGAGGGTTGGAACGCTGCTTCGTACTCCCGGAGCACGGTTTCCGGGCCTTCCTGGCTGATGAAATGGGCGAAGCAGAACGCCCAGCCCAGCGATGCTGCGTACTGTGCGCTCGCCCGGCTGGAGCCGAGCAACCAGAGTTCGGGCAATGTGTCGCCCGCCGGCTGGGCTGTGATACCGCGGTACGGATGTCCCGCAGGGAGCGTCCCGCTCAGGAAGCCATACAGGTCCATGAGCTGGTCGGGGTAGCGGTCGAGGTCGGCCATCGCGTGGCCGTCGGCGAGGGCGCGGGCCGTACGAGTGTCGCTCCCGGGCGCGCGGCCGACACCAAGGTCAATCCGGCCGGGGAAGAGCGTCTCGAGCATGCGGAACTGCTCGGCCACCTTCAGCGGGGCATAGTGCGTCAGCATCACGCCACCTGAGCCGACACGGATGTTCTTCGTCTGGTTGGCCACCTGGCCGATGAGGATCTCAGGTGATGCCGAAGCGAGGCCCGTGCCGTGGTGTTCGGAGAGCCAGTACCGGTGGTAGCCGAGTTCATCGCAGAGCCGGGCGAGTTCCAGCGTTTCCGCGATGGCCTGGGCCGGAGTCCCACCCCTGCGGATGGGGGACTGGTCAAGCACCGAGAGGCGCAGACCGCTCAATGTACCGGCACCATCGAGGGCAGGCGCGACGTTTCGCCCGCGAGAGTGGCGAACCACTCGGCTCGGCCGGGGTGTAGTTGGTCCCAGGTGAACCGCCATCCCCAGTTGCCATCCGCGGCACCGGGGACATTCATGCGTGCTTCGCTCCCGAGTTCCAGCACGTCCTGCATCGGGATCAGCACCGTCTCGGCCACGGAGCGGTAGGCGCAGCGAACGAGGTCGTTAACGATGTCGTCGCCGCTCACCGAGAGGTAGCGGCGCACGCGGTCCCGGACGTACTCCGAGGCATGCTGGTACCAGCCGAGCGTCGTGTCATTGTCGTGGGTGCCGGTGAAGACCACCTGGTTGGCAACCTGGTTGTGGGGCAGGTACGGGTTCCGGTCGTCGTCGCCAAAGGCGAACTGGAGCACGGCCATGCCCGGGTATCCGAGTTCGTCCCGGAGGGCTCGCACTTCCGGCGTAATCAGCCCGAGGTCCTCGACGATGATCGGGAGCGGGCCGAGGGCTTCCGCCATCCGGTCGAAGAGTTCGCGGCCGGGGCCGGGAACCCACCGCCCATCGACCGCCGTCTCCGCGCTGGCCGGGATCTCCCATGCCGATTCGAAGCCCCGGAAATGGTCGATGCGCACCGCGTCAAAGAGCGAGAACGTCCGGCGCATTCGCTCAATCCACCAGCTGTAGCCGTCGGCGCGCATCGCCTCCCAGTCGTAGTGGGGGTTGCCCCAGCGCTGTCCGGTAGCCGAGAAGTCGTCTGGCGGCACGCCGGCGACGACGTGTGGAACGCCATTGGCATCGAGCTTGAACAGCCCCTGGTGCTCCCAGACGTCGGCGCTATCGAGGTCGACGAAGATGGGGACGTCCCCGTACAGGGCAACGTCGCGGCTGCGGGCGTACTCGCGCAGTGCGTGCCACTGGCGTTCGGCGCACCACTGCAGGAAGAGTTGGAAGCGGACTTCGTCGGCGAGCGCGGAACCATCGAGCGCGGGGATGTCACCGGGGTCGTGGTAGCGTTGCGGCCAGTGCCACCAGGGCTGGTGGCTCAACTCTCGCAACGCCGCGAAGTGCGCGTATCCCCAGAGCCATGGCCGGTCCTTGCTGAACCCTGCCAATTCCGCAACCGCTGCAGGAGTATCGAATGCGGCGAACGCCCGCCGAAGGAGCGGTTCGCGGTGCGCGCGCAGGTGCTCGAAGTTGTGACGGTGCGGGTCGGCGCCGGGCGGCGTCAGCGTGGAGTTCGCCGGGAGCAGCCCATCCTCGGCCAGCGTTTCGAGCGAAATCAGGAGCGGTTCAAGGGCGAACGCCGAACGCGCAGCATAGGGCGAGTTCCCCGGCCCAACCGGTGACGGCGGCAGCATCTGCCAGATACCGCACCCCGCGCTCGCAAGGTAATCCACGAACCGGAACGCCTCCGGGCCGAGGCCGCCCTCGCCCGGCAGCGACGTGGGATGGAGGAGGACACCTGAACTGCGGCGAGCCATGAAATGAGTATCGAGCCCATCTCGAATATCTGCGAGTAACCGGCGTTTACCGTCCGTCGCGGCTCAGTCGAACTGTGGTGCGCTGGCAATCCACTCCTCGAG
>JBDHWA010000053.1:0-9357 GCA_039809945.1 Dehalococcoidia bacterium
CGGGTGACGATGGATTGCTGCAGAAGGCACTCATGACGAAGGAGTTCGCGCTTGCGGCGCCGATGCGCGATGGCATCTTCCCGTCGGTGTACCGGACAGAGATGACCGAGGTGGAAGTCGACGGTAAGGTGCTCCGCCGGTCACTGGGATGGGAGACCGGGTACTGGACCAACTCCGATCGGACCCCCACTGAGCACGGCATCGACGACCGGTGGTTCCACATCGTCGATAGCAGTTGGACGGCGCTCCAGATGGTGCGCTGGTACACCGAACTCGAGCCCGACGACCGGCTCATCGAGTACGCCACTGCCTACGCGGGGAAGCTGCTGACGCTCCAGGACGGCGACGGGTTCTTCCCGGCATGGTTGCACCCCGAGACGCTCGAACCTTCGGAGGTGCTGAGAGTGTCGCCGGAGACCAGCGTCAGCGCGGCGTTCTTCCTTGCACTGTCGAAGCTGACGAACGACGGCCGGTACCAGGATGCCGCGCTCCGGGCCCTGGACGTGGTCATCGATGAAATCGTCGCTACTGGCAGGTGGGAGGATTTTGAGACCTACTGGTCGTGCTGTCCGTTCGGGAAAGAGGAGCACTTCGGCCGGAAGTTCGAACGGAACGGCATGTACAAACAGTGCAACCTCGGCATGTTCTGGACGGCTGAGGCGCTTCTCGCCGGGTTCGAAGCCAGCGGCGATGTGCGGTATCTGCAGTGGGGCCGGCGTACCCTCGACGAACTGGCAATGACCCAGCAGGTGTGGGAACCGCCGTTCATCTACACGCCAGCCGTTGGCGGCTTCGGGGTGATGAACTTCGATGGCGAATGGAACGACGCCCGCCAGAGCCTCTTCGCCGAGCTGTTTCTTGATTACTACCGGGTGACCGGCGAGACGGAGTTGTTCGAGCGAGGGGTGGCTGCGCTCAGGGCGTCGTTCATCATGATGTACTGCCCCGAGAACCCGGTGGTGAAGGCACTCTGGGAGCGCCGCTGGCCGTTCTTCGGCCCGGAGGACTACGGGTTCATGATGGAGAACTATGGCCACCCGGGTGTCACCACGCCCGAAGGCGTGGGGGTCGGCCGATTCTCGATCTACGACTGGGGCAGCGGGACGGCCGCAGCTGCGTTTGCACGCATCCGGGAGCACTACGGTGACGTGTACCTTGATGTGGCGCGCGGCCGTACATTCGCGGTCAACGGCCTGGCGGTGAGCACGGACGCCGGCCAGTCCGCCTACATCATCCAGAACCCGGGTTCGACGGATCGCAACGTGCGCCTGGTCCGCTCGACGGGTGAGGCGCACGAGATCAACCTCGCGCCGAGAGGCAGTGTGACCGGGAGCTTCCGCCGGCCGTAGCCTGCGGCGGTCTGCGAGCAGTTTGGCACGCCCACTGAGCAGCGACTACCATCTCGGAGTGACCCTTGAAGAGCGTTTCGAAGTGAATCGACCGGATGTCGTCGACGAGAGCGTCGATGGCGAAGTCCTCATCGTGCATCTCGGCACTGGCGCCTATTTCAGTTCTCGCGGAGCGGGAGATGCGGCTTGGCAGTTGTTGGCTGCTGGCCTCACCCCGGCAGAATCGGCCGCGGTCCTCCACCAGGACGCTGATGCTGTGACAGCCTTTGCGGCCCAGTTGGTGGACGAAGGACTGCTGAGGGCGCGCGCAACTCCTCCAGCTCCGCAACCGCCGGTGGGGGTAACCGCCGGACCGATGACTCTGGACAAGTACACCGACATGCAGGAGCTGCTGCTGCTCGACCCAATACACGATGTCGAGCCAGAAGGCTGGCCAGCGGCCAGGCAGGGCGGGGACGGGAATTAGAGTGCCCGACAGAGGGTCCGCTCTTGCGTCTCCCCAGCAACTTCGAGCATTCCGCACTGGCTTCGAACGGGCTGCGTCTGCCGCGGGGGGATTGATCCGTGCGCCATTCAGGGTGGCGGGCGAGCGAGTTGTCCTGGAGTTCGCGAGTGTGGCACTCATGTCACGGATCGCGCGTCCATTTGCCCACTTGCGCTGCGAGGATGGTCCGGCTGCACTTCGAATCCGGGTGTGGGATAGCGAAAGCACAGGTGTTCCCTTGCCACCGGAGCTTCCATCCCCCGGCTCGGTCTATGCTCAGAGCCTCCCGGCGACGGTGGAGGAGCATTCCGTGCGCTGGGCGTTCTTTCGCCCGGATCCGGGCCTGACTGCCTACGATGCAGCGTCGCGCGAGGCCGATTACTGGATTCCCGCTGTATCGCGAATTACCTACGGCGACCTCGCCGGCGGGTTCCGCGCGGTGTTCGCCTGGGATATGGCGCAACAAGGCCTGCAGTTCTTGCATGCAGCCGCGGTCGCAGACGGAGGAAGGGCTGGCCTAATTGTGGGCAGGAGCGGCTCCGGGAAGAGCAGCACATCGCTCGCCTGCCTCCTCGCCGGGACGGAGTTCCTCGGTGATGACCACTGCCTCCTCGATCTCCGAGCGACCCCGGCGGTCCATTCGATTTATGCTGCAGCGAAACTGCATACCTCCCAACTTGAGAGGTTTCCCGATGTGGAGCGCCTGGTGATCAACCCGGACCGTGAGCCGCCAATCAAGGGAGTAGCCCTGCTCCATCCCGAGTTCGCTGGCCTGCTGCCTGCTTCGCGGCCACTGGCGGCCGTTTTCGTCCCGCAGATCTCAGGCGGGCCAGCCACGGCCATCGAACCGATCGGCCCAGCGGCAGCCCTGGCGGCACTGGCGCCAAGCACACTGTTGCAAACAGCCGCGGCTGATCGTGGCGCCCTGGCGGCGATGGCAAAACTCGTCCGCTCGGTGCCCTGCTTCCGCCTCTCTCTCGGCACGGAACGATCGGAGATAGCCGCCCGAATTCGCACCTTCCTTCGCGAGCAGGTCCCGTGTCCGGCGCCGTAGATCCACTGGTTTCTGTAATCATCCCCGTCCACAACGGCGCTGCGTTTATCCGGGAAGCGCTGGGAAGCGTGTTCGCCCAGGCCCACCGGCCGCTAGAGGTGGTAGTAGCGGATGATGGATCCACAGACGCGACGGTGGATCTGGTCGAAGGCTTCGAGCAGGAGATCCGCGTGCTGAAGCTGGCCCGGGGGGGCGTGTCGGCTGCACGGAATGCTGGAGTGGCGGCGTCTCAGGGACACTGGCTTGCGTTTCTCGACGCGGATGATCTGTGGCTTCCCCACAAACTGGGAACCCAACTCCGGGCAGCTCAGGACCACCCCGAGGCGTCAGTCTTCCTAGGGGGAAAACGCATACTTGTCGAAGCGGCCGCCTCCGACTGGTATACCGGGCCGCCGCATGGTACGGAGGTGCCTTGCTATGAGCCGTCTGCCTGGCTCGTTCGCCGAGAGGCGTTTGACCGAGTCGGACCGTTCGACACACGGAGAAGCATTGGCGAGGACACGGAGTGGATTGTGCGGGCGGCGGATGCGGGCATTCAGACGTTCGTCTGCCCGGAAGTGGTGTGCATCCGCCGAATCCACGGGGCGAATACGACGAGAAATCCCTACGACGTGAAGCGTATTACGATTGACATCCTCCGCGACTCGGTCCACCGCAAGCAGCGGGCGGAGGGACGCCAATGATGAATAGGCCGAAGGTTTCGGTCGTTATTCCGGCGTTCAACGCAGAGCGGTTCCTTGGCGAAGCGATTGAGAGCGTGCTCGCGCAATCGCTGTCCGCGGCAGAGATTCTTGTGGTCGATGATGGGTCCACGGACAACACCGGGTTAGTGGCCGCGGGATTCCCGGGGGTCACCGTCGTGTCGCTGGCTCACTTCGGGGTCTCAGCAGCTCGAAACGCCGGGGTGTCACGAAGCACCGGAGACTTCATTGCGTTCCTCGACGCCGACGATACATGGATGCCGGAGCGGCTTGAACGCCAGTTCGTTCGGTTGGCGGCATCACCGGCGGCTGGCGTTGTGATGGCACGGCAGACGTACCGGTTCGAGGTCCCGGTTCCATCTTGGTTCAGAGGCCCGACCGATGGCAGCTCGGAGCCCGGCTACCAGCCGAGCAACTGGCTCGTCCGACGGGAGACGTGGACACGAGTCGGACCGTTCACAGAGGGCATAACGCACTCCGAAGATACCGACTGGTTGGCTCGGGCGTCGGATCTCGGAGTCGAGGTGGTCATGGCTGATGAAGTGCTCGTCGTTCATCGAATTCATGAGCAGAACGCGAGCGGACAGGCGGAAGCGGTCCGGGCCGGAGTGCTCCACGCCCTTCGAACATCGGTGCGGCGAAAGCAGGGCACGGTCCCGGAAGGCGGGTTGCCATGACCGGCCAGCCGGTGGTCTCCGTGGTCATTCCGGCGTTCAACGCCGCGGAGTTCATCGCTGAGGCGATTCAGAGCGTGCTGGCGGCTCCGGGGCCCGCGCGTGAGGTGATCGTGGTCGACGATGGCTCGACCGATGGAACGGCCTCTATTGCTGCGGGCTTCTCCGAAGTCCGCCTGCTCCAGCGGCCCAATGGCGGCATCGGAGCCGCGAGGAACACGGCGCTCATGAACGTTTCAGCCCCCCTGGTTGCGTTCCTCGATGCCGACGACGTCTGGCCATTAGGGCGGCTGACTGCGCTCGTCAGTGCGCTGGCTCCGGGAATCGACGCTGTGTTTGGGCAGATCGTGCAGTTTGGTGACGGCCGTGAGGAATCGGAGCCGACGCCGGCATTGCTCGCCGGGACGATGCTCATCCGAACCGAGGCTGCGGCGCGGGCCGGCGAGTTCCGTGAAGATCTGAAGGTCGGCGAATTTATCGACTGGTGGTCGCGAGCCGAAGAGGCTGGAGTCCGGCGAGTGCAGATCCCGGATGTCGTGCTGCGGCGCCGGATCCACACCTCGAACACAGGAATCACGCATGCCGGGAGCAGGGTGGACTACACCAGAGTGTTGCGGGCTGCACTCGAACGAAGGAGAGGTTCCAACTGAACCAGCCGAGACTTCGCCCGCCGAACCTGACCCAGCTGGCCGCGCTCCGATGCGCGTTGCTGCCGCCTGACCGTGCACTGCAGGCCTGGGAGGAGCTGCGCGACCATTCGGATGTCCTCGACAAGACCGATCAGGCGACGTTCCGGATGCTCCCCATGGTGTACTGGAACCTGCGCAACACCGGGCTCGAAGACCCGGCGCTGCAACTCTTGCGAGGGGCGTATCGCCAATCATGGCTTCGCACGCGGCTTGTGCTGCGGTCGGCACAGACCGTTATCGGTCACCTCCGCGCGGCGGGTGTAGAGCCGGTGGCGCTCAAGGGCTCTGCACTCCTCGCCACGGCTTACGCTGAGACCGCCTTACGCCCGATGCACGATGTCGACCTCCTCATCCCGCCCGGTCAGTTTGTACGTGCATTCGACGCACTGGAATCAGCCGGATGGAGGCCATTGCGAGGGTCGCGAAGCCAGTACTTCAGCACCCTTCGCAGCTTCCACGCGCTGCCGGTGATCGGGCCGGACAACGTCGAGACCGACCTGCACCGTCATATGCTCGAGGAAGACTGCTATCGCGGGGCCGATGCGAGAATGCTCGCCCGCCTGCAACAAGCCGAACTTGAAGGGGTTCGCCTCACGGTGCCTTCGCTGGAGGACCAGGTCATCAACGCCTGCGTCCATGGGGTGCGCTGGGATCCGGTGCCGCCGTTGCGATGGGTGCTCGATG
The DNA here is from genome assembly GCA_039809945.1 of Dehalococcoidia bacterium. Classification (GTDB taxonomy): domain Bacteria; phylum Chloroflexota; class Dehalococcoidia; order Tepidiformales; family Tepidiformaceae; genus Amarobacter. Next base: position 5,636 of record JBDHWA010000053.1, read on the forward strand.
TCGTGATGGCCGTGCGAGTGGCTGACGCCGGGTTCGACTGGGCCTACCTGGAAGGGGAGTCGTTGGAGCGGCGGGTGTCGCTGGCGATGGCCGCGGCACTGGGTTTCGCACGGCAGTTTGAGCCGTCAATTCCTGAGTCAACCATTGAAACGCTCACCCACGCCGCTCACGGAAGGCTGGAACGAGTCGATTTCGTGCTGCAGCAGCGGGAGTATTCCGCCTCTGCCCAGGTCGGGCGGTACGTGACACGGTACCTGCGGCTGTCATCCCACCGCAGCTTCCGCCGGAAGGTCGGCGGGTTCCCATCCTACCTGGCTGCGATGTGGGAGCTTGAAGACCCGCGGAACGTGCCGCGCGAGGGCATGCGGCGCGTTTGGGCGGCGCTCCGGCGGTGACTGGTACCGGGGGAGGGATTCGAACCCACACGCCTTGCGGCCGCCGGGTTTAAGCCAGCTGCGTCTGCCATTCCGCCACCCCGGCGTTGCCTGTGACTGTAGCCGAGGCGGGACTCATGCGGTACGGCGGCAGGACTGGCAGAGTCCGTACAGTTCGAGGCTGTGGCCCTGGAGTGCAAACCCGCGAGTTCGCGCCTGCTCGGCGATGCGGGCGTCGATCTCCGGGTCATTGAACTCGGTAAGTGACCCGCAGGTCCGGCAGACGAGGTGGTGGTGATGGTCGCCCTCGGAGACCTGGTAGCGGGCAGTGCCGTCTTCGAGGGGCACCCGGCACATCATGTCGAGGTCGAGCAGGAGCTTGATCGTCCGGAAGACGGTTGCACGGCCCACGCCCGGCACTTCGGAGAGCAGGTCCTCTACTGTGAATGGCCCTGGGGCATTGCCGATGGCGTTCAGTACCGCCCGGCGCTGGGCCGTTGAGCGGAAGCCGATGAGTTCGAGCCGGGACGAGGCCGCGTCTGCGAATGTCACGTCATCAATCGTAACAAAGCACCATTTGGCAACTCACCTCGGTCGCCTGCCTTCCGATGATTCGAAGGGGAGCAGGGAGGTTTTCCATGGTCGAGCAGGCAGTTCCGGGCATTCCGAAGCAACTCGTGGTGTTTCGCGTCGGGCCGACAGCGTTCGGGGTGGACATCGCCGCGGTGCAGGAGATCCTTCCGTTGCTGCCAGTGACGCGGACGCCAGGCGCACCGGCGGGTGTCCTCGGGTTGGCCGACGTGCGGAACAAGGTCATCCCTGTGTTCGACCTGCACCTGCACTTCGGGCTCACACGGCCGAACGACAGCCGCGAGACTCGCCTGATCGTGGTCGATGCCGGGGCGGCGCCGGTCGCTGTTCTGGTTGATGGAGTCGACCAGGTGGTGAACGTCGACCCCGCAGACATCCAGCCGGCAAGAGGCCAGGGGAGCGTCTCGGCGCCTGCCTATGTGAACGGTGTGCTTCGGACTGCTGACCGCCTGGTGCTCTGGGTCGACCCCCAGTGGCTCATCCCGGAACCGGTTCAGATGGCGGCCGCTGCCTGAGTTACAGCACCGTCCAAAGGCCGTCCTGGCATTGGGCGTGGCCCTCTTCGGCGAGGACGTCGAGGTGGCCCTGCACGGTCGCGATGATCTGCCAGAAGCGGCGGCGAAGCGCCCGGGGATAGAGGCGCTCGGAGAGCGCGTAGAGGGAGGATGGCCCGGCTTCCCGCAGGTCGGTATGGAGACGGGCTGTGCGGACGCGAGCCTGCTCCAGGTTGGCTTCAATGACGTCGTGGACGTCCCCGAATGGTTCTCCATGACCGGGGTAGCACCGCTTCCAGGGGCTTTGGCATGCGAGCGCGCCCAGGGAGTCGAGGAATCGCGGGAGGCTCGGAAAGCGCGCGCCACCATGGAATTGGATGGCCGGAGTGGGTGTGATCTCGGGCAAGAGGGTGTCGCCGGAGAAGAGCACCCGTTCACCCTCGTGCACAACGACCAGGTTCCCCGGGGTGTGCCCGGGGGCTGGCACGGCCGTTAGCCCGCACGGCAGGTGCTCGGGGTCGGTCATCGTGCGTGCCGGTTCGAACGGGTGATAGCGGAGCGCTGTTGGCCAGCGCCCATCCCCCGGTTCGCGCCACGTCGTGGCCCGGCGCATCTCGTGCGACCACTTGCGTCGCTGCTCGAGGCCGGCCAGTACCTCTGCGACGACCGCCCGGGGCGCGCCACACGCAGCGACGAACGCCTCAAGGTCGTCGATGTCCCGGTCCGTGTGTCCGAGCGTCTGAGGGACGTCATCTGTCCCGGCGAGCACGGGCACGCCCCGTTCCTGCCACCAGTGTCCGAGGCCGGCATGGTCCAGGTGGCCGTGAGTGGCCACGACAAGCGACGGGGTCCGCCCGGCGAGCGCTTCGACCAGGACCTGCGTGGCCCCGCGGTAATCCGGCCCGGTGTCGATGACGACGAGGTCATTCGCGTTACTCACCAGGTACACGTTGTTGTAGGCCATGCGGACGTGTTCGATGGAGACCACCCGGGGAGTGTACGGAGCGCCCGGCGTTCACCCCAGTTCGCGCTGCGAGCGCGGCACCGCGTACCATCCGCCCGTGACCACTGCTGACCGCCTATCCCTTGAGGACGTCGCCCTCATCAACACCACCGCCAACCGGCTCGAAGAGAGCATCGAACGCGTCATCGTCGGGAAGCCCGAGATCGTGCGGCTGGCCCTCGTCGCGCTGCTCTGCGAGGGCCACATTTTGCTCGAAGACGTACCCGGGTTGGGCAAGACGACGCTGGCCAAGGCGATCGCGCGCTCCCTGGGGTGTGAGTTCCGGCGTATCCAGTTCACCCCTGACCTGATGCCCGCCGATATCACCGGGATCAACTACTACAACCAGAAGCTCGGTGAGTTCGTTTTCCGCGAAGGGCCGCTGGTGGCCCAGGTCGTCCTCGCCGACGAGATCAACCGGGCGACCCCGCGGACCCAGTCCGCGCTCCTCGAAGCGATGGAGGAGCGCCAGCTCACGGTCGAAGGTGTGACCACGAAGTTGCCGTCGCCCTTCCTCGTGGTGGCGACCCAGAACCCGGTGGAACTCGAGGGCACATTCCCGCTGCCCGAAGCCCAGCTCGACCGGTTCCTGATCCGGCTCAAGCTCGGCTATCCCAGCGAGGACGAAGAGGACGAGATCCTGCGCCGGTTCGAAGGCGACTCGCCGCTGGAGTCGCTTGAACCCGTTATCACCGGCGAGGAGCTGAGCCGGCTTGCGGCCGCCCTCCGCCACCTCCATGTGGACCCATCGGTCCGCCGGTACGCGGTTCAGATCGTGCAGGCGACGCGAGAGGATCCCGCGTTCGAACTCGGCGCGAGCCCACGCGGCAGCCTTGCGCTGTTCCGGACGGCGCGCGCCCTGGCCGCGATCTCCGGGCGTGACTACGTCCTCCCGGACGATGTGAAGACGATGGCGCCGTATGTCCTGCCGCACCGCTTGATTCTTTCGACCCAGGCGCGGCTGCGGGGCCGGAACGGTGACGAACTGCTGGCCGAGGTGCTGAAGCGGGTGCCCGTGCCAATCGAGGGCTAGATGCCGTTCCGGGATTCGTGGCTCGTCGTCGGCGTGCTGCTCATCTTCGCGGGCTTCGGCGCCGAGCAGCCGATCATTGGCATTATCGGCACGCTTGTGCTGGTCCTTGGGTGGGTGACCCGGTACTGGAGCCGCCACGTGTTCGACCGGGTCACGCTCGCGCGCGTTCCATCCGAGCGGCGAACGTTCATCGGCGAAGAGATTGATGTCGAATTCACAATGACCAA
>JBDHWA010000054.1:0-9354 GCA_039809945.1 Dehalococcoidia bacterium
CCGGGGGCGAATCCTTGACCGGGACGGCAACGTCCTCGCGGAAACGCTCCCCGATGGGACGCGGCACTATCCCGACGCATCGGTGGCCCATGCCGTCGGGTACCTGGACCCTCGATTCGGGTCGCAGGGCATTGAACTCGAGTACAACGATGTGCTTTCCGGGACGGCGCCGTCTGGCTGGGCGGGCGCCGTCAACGCCGAGTTCGACCGCGGACGCCGGGACGGCGCCGACGTCACACTCACTCTTGACCCCGCAGTCCAGGAGGCCGCTGCGGCGGCGCTCGGGTCGCGCAAGGGTGCTGTCATAGCGCTCGACCCGCGAAATGGCGACGTGCTGGCAATGGTCAGCGTCCCGACCTACGACCCCGGCTCGCTGACGACACTCGGTGAGGAGTTGCTGAAGGACCCCGCAGCGCCGCTGTTCAACCGGGCAGCGCAGGGGCTCTATCCGCCGGGATCAACGTTCAAGACGGTGACCGCGACGGGGATTCTCGAACGGGGGATCGCAAAGCCGGACACCGTTGTGACCTGCCCCGGCGAAGTCGTTGTCGACGGGTTTCCCATCTCCTGCGCGAACACATCGCAGGGTATCGGGACCTACTCGTTCCAGCATGCCTTCACCTTCTCGGTGAACGCGATCTTCGCCGAACTTGGAGTGAAGCTCGGCTGGACCGGACTCACCGACATCGCGCGGCGCTACGGGTTCGATTCACGGGTCGACTTCACGCTCCCGACGGGCAAGAGCCAGATCCACGCGCCGGGGACGCAAGCGACGAAAACGCTCCTCGCATCGACGGCCTTCGGGCAGGGCGAACTGCTGGCGACTCCCCTTCAGATGGCCCTTATCACCGCCACCATCGCCAATGGCGGCGTAATGGTCCGGCCGCATCTGACGCTCGGGGAAAGTTCCGACGGAGCGCCGTTGCGCCGTCTCGAGGCGCCCGAATCCCGGCGCATCATCAGCGAGAACCTGGCGAACACACTGAATGCGTTCATGGTTTCGGTGGTCGCGAACGGCCAGGCGAATGGCGTCGCCATTCCCGGGGTTGCGGTGGGCGGGAAAACCGGTACCGCGGAAGCAGGGGACGGCACGTCGCATGCGTGGTTCATCGGGTTTGCCCCTGCGGATGCGCCGCGCGTGGCGGTCGCCGTGGTCGTCGAACACGGCGGCCAGGGCGGCGTGGTGGCCTCTCCCATTGCCGGGCAGGTCATGAAGGCGGCATTGGGGCGATGACTGCAGAGAAGCCCCGGTTCGAACGGTTCCTCGCTGGCGCAGCGCGCCTCGCCACCGGCTCCGGCCTTCACCCGCTCATGCTGCTGCAGGCGGTCGAGGCCGAGGCTGAGCGCTCGGTTTCCGATGGGAAGATGGCCAACGCCTACCTCGTCCAACTCGCCCCGGGTGATGCCGGCGAGGTTGCCGGAGCCATCGGCCAGTTGTCGCGTGCGATCGTCCAAATGCTCGAGGAGCGCCTGCGCGCCGGCGGGCTGCAGACGGTCGGTCCGCTTACGGCGGAATTCGCCGCTTTTTCGGCCGTGCCACCGGGGACCGTGCTGGTGGAAGCCGCTTTCCGGCTGCCCAGTGAAGCTTCGCCGCAGCGCGGGAACCTGCGGCCCACCCAGGCGCTCAAGCGACAGCGCAATCGCTCCCTGTTCGTTGAAGGCACGGGCCGCGTGCCGCTGCGTCACACGCCATTTACGGTTGGCCGAGCGACGGACTGCGACCTCGTCCTGCTGGATTTCGCGGTTTCGCGGCGCCACGCCGTCATTGAAGAGGCGAGCAATGGTCAATTGGTGATTCGTGACCTCGGCAGTCGAAACAAGCTCGTGGTCGAAGGCGCGGCCGCGGACGAGGTGATCCTGGACCCCGGCCTGCACGTGACCCTCGGGGGGACCACGCTCTGGCTGGAGGAGCAACCGTGAACGCCGGTCCGACTGAACTCCTCCTGCTGCGGCTGGGGCTGCTCGGCATCATGTTCGCGTTTGTCGCCATCGTTGCTCTCACGCTGCGCGGGGGACTTTCCGCGGCGCGGAAACCGGCGACGGACCGTCCGGGGAGGCGCGAATGGCGGCTGGTGGTAGTTTCTCCGGGAGACTCGGGCTTGAAGCGGGGCGCCGAATTCCCGCTCGCCGGGACGATGCTGCTCGGCCGGGACGCCCGCGCCGGGATCGTCGTGCCGGCGGCTTCAGTCTCGACCCGCCACGCCTCGATTGAACGCGTCTCCGGCGGGTGGCGCATCACCGACCTCGGGAGCACGAATGGCACCCTGGTCAACGGGCGAGCTGTACACCCTGACGGCGCACTCCTGCGCGGCGGCGAACGGGTGACGGTCGGCGGGGTCGAACTTCAGCTCGCTTCAGACTGAGAGGGCTGGCCGGTTCCCAGCATCAACCCGGCCAGCGCAAAGTTCACTACCAGGCTGGACCCGCCATAGCTCACGAACGGGAGCGTGATGCCCGTCGTCGGGATGAGGCGCAGATTGCCCGCGATAATGACGGCTGCCTGGATAGCGAGAAGCATCGCCGCCCCGGCGCAGAGGTACTGGCGATTCCGGTCGGGCGCCGTGAGTGAGCCCCGGAGGCCCGCGTAGAGCAGCGTGACATAGAGGAGGACGATGGCCGATGCACCGGCCAGCCCGAGTTCCTCGGCAACTGCGCTGAAGACATAATCCGTCGCTACTACCGGGATGGCGTTGGGTTGGCCGAGGCCCAGCCCTTCGCCGGTAACACCGCCGGCCTGGATGGCGTAGGTGGCCTGGAGCGTCTGGTAGCCCGCTCCTGCAGCGTCGGCCTCTGGGTCCAGCCAGGTGTCGATGCGCGCCTGGACGTGGCCGAACACCGCGTAGCCCGCCATCGCAGTGAGCACGAGCAGTATCGCGCCGCCGGTGAGGTAGCGCAGGCGCCCGGTGGCTACGTACAACATCGCCACGGTCAGGAGAACCAGGAGCGCGATGGACCCCAGGTCACGAAGGAGCGCCAGTGCGGCGACCGCTGCCAGGAGCAGCCCTGCAAGGGGCACGAGGTACGGAAGGCTCGAATAGGTTCGCTGGCCTAACCGGAAACTGGGCGTTGCGAGTACAGCCCCGTGCTGCGACAGGTAGCCCGCGAGGAAGACGAGCAGGAGCAGCTTGATGAGCTCAGTGGTCTGCACGGTCTGGCCGCCCACAACAATCCAGAGCCGAGCGCCATAGATGGTTTCGCCGAAGACGCCCGTGAGCACCAGCAAGCCGAGCGCCGCCACGCCGGCGGTGTAGGTGTATCGCGTCAGCACCTCGGCGTGGTGGCCGAGCCAGGCGAATGCCACGCAGGCGAGGATTCCGATCGAGACCCAGTTGGCCTGCGCCCCTGCCGAGCCGGGAGCAAGCCGGGTGACGAAGGCGAGCCCAACAGCCGAGAGGAACAGCGTGAGCGCGAACACCTGCGGAAGCGCCCGCGGCACGATGAACCGGAGCAGCAGGTTCCCGGCCAGCGCCGAGAGCGCGAATTGGGTTACGATCCGCGTCGACGCCGGCGGGAGCGGAAATGCTGCCGCGTCGAGGGAACGCACGGCGACGAGAAGGAACGCGAGGCCGCCTGACAGCAGGACGAGCTCGATGTTCCGGTTCCGTGCCACGAACTCGGAGGGTTTCAAGGCCATTTGAATGCGTCCGGCATCATCGATGGACGATACCGCCTCGAGCGGCTGCTCGGAACTGGCGGGATGGCCGAAGTCTGGCTGGCCGAGGACCAGCGTCTCGGGCGCTGGGTCGCCCTCAAGGCGATGCGTGAGCCGGTTACCCAGGCGGCCGACCCGGAAGCCGTTGCCGCGTTCGAACGGGAAGCGAAAGTTATCGCCCGCCTGCAGCACCCGGGAATCGTCGGCGTCTTCGATACGGGCAGCTTCGAGGGGCGGCGCTACATCGTCATGGAGTACGTCCATGGCTATTCGCTCCGCCAACTCCTGGAGACTCAGGGCCGGCTGCCAGAGCGCGAAGCCATCAGGTACGGGATCCAGGTGGCGGCGGCGCTGCAATACGCGCACAGCCAGGGCGTCGTCCATTGCGACATCAAGCCCGAGAACGTGCTCGTCAACGAGGCCGGCGTTGCGAAGGTCGCAGACTTCGGCGTCGCCGACTCGCTCACGAAGACGATGGCGCCCGGGCAGGCGAAGGATCTCCTGGGCACAGTGGCCTACCTCGCGCCTGAGGTGATTGAGGGCGCGAACCCGGGCCCGGCGTCGGATCTGTACTCACTCGCGCTGACCATCTTCGAACTCGTTGCGGGGCGGACGCCGTTCTCCGGGGCCACCGCGGGCGCAGCGATCGGCCAGCGGCTGGGGGCGCCGCCGCCGCCGCTCCGGGCATTCGCGCGGAGCGCGTCCCCGGAATTGGAGGCTGTCCTGTCGCGAGCTCTGTCGCTCAATCCGGCAGACCGCTACCCGACCGCGACGGCCTTCGCGAACGCGCTCCAGCGGGTCCAGGGCGCCAGCACGCACCAGCACGCACCGCCAGCCGCACCGCCGGGCCGGCCGCCCCAGCTTCGTTCCCGCCAGCCAACGGCACGCATCCGCCGTGCCCAGGCGTCGCCTGTGTCTCCAGGAATCAGTGGCCCGGCGATGCTTATCGCTGTCGGCATCGTCCTCCTGGCGCTTGGGGTTGGGCTTGCTGCGGCCTACGCTCTCTCCCGCCGCGGCGACAACGGTGGGACGCCATCACCCTCTCCGACAGCGACGGTCCCGGCAGCTTCTGCCACGGCCCAGGAACGCACGCCAACGCCCACCACGACCCCGACTCTTACTCCCACCCTGTCGCCGACTGTGGCCAGCCCAACCGCGACAAGAACCCCGACGAAGACTGCTACTCCCACGCCGACTGCCTCGTCGACGGCGCCGGCTGGTCCGTCGCCGTCGCCAGGCACCCCGGTGGCCGCAACGCAGACCGCCCAACACTGAGGGAGCTGCGAAGCGGCACAACGAACGAGGACTGGCAATCTGCCAGTCCTCGTGAAAGGTGTTCGAGACGGTTGGGGGGTTAGACCTTGGCCATCCCGGTGGTGGCGCCTGAACCGGCTTCCACGCGATGGCACCAGACCCAGTGCTCGTGCTCGGCCGTACCAACGTTCCGCCAGTCCGGCTTGCGGGTCCGGCATTCGTCGATGGCGATAGGGCAGCGGGTGTTGAACACGCAGCCTGGAGGCGGGCGAAGCGGGCTCGGCACGTCTCCGAGGAGGATGATGCGTTCGCGCTTCCGTTCCACTTCGGGGTCCGGGATCGGCACGGCCGAAAGGAGCGCCTTGGTGTACGGGTGAAGCGGGTTGTCGAAAATCGAGTCCCGGTCCGTCAACTCCATCACGTGGCCGAGGTACATGACGGCGACGCGGTCGCTGATATGGCGAACGACCGAAAGGTCATGGGCGATGAACAGGTAGGTCAGGTTGAACTGATCCTGCAGGTCCTGCATCAGGTTGATGATCTGGGCCTGGATCGACACGTCGAGTGCGGAGACCGGCTCGTCCGCCACGATGAAGTCCGGTTCGACGGCGAGGGCACGGGCGATACCGATGCGCTGCCGCTGTCCGCCGGAGAATTCGTGCGGGAAGCGGTTGGCGAAGTACGGGTTCAGGCCCACCGTCTGGAGGAGGTTCTGGACGCGTTCCTTCTTCTCCTTGCCGCTGGCGAGCTTATGGATGGTCAAGGGCTCGCTGATGATGCTGCCGACGGACATACGCGGGTTCAGGCTCGCGTAGGGGTCCTGGAAGATCATCTGCATCTTGCGGCGGAAGCGGCGGAGTTCCCCACCCTTAATCTTCGTCAGGTCGGTGCCTTCGAATGTGACGCTGCCTGCTGTGGGGCGGGTGAGCTGGAGGACGGCCTTGCCGGTCGTGCTCTTGCCGCAGCCCGATTCGCCCACGAGACCGAGCGTTTCGCCGCGCTTGACGGCGAACGAGACGCCATCGACGGCGCGAACGTCGGCGACCTTGCGCTGGAAGATCACCCCGGCCGTAACCGGGAAGAAGACCTGCATGTCTTTGACTTCGACGAGCGTCTCGCCGGCGGTGCCAACTCTCTGGCGGGTTGAAGAGCTAGTTTGCTGCGCCAACTGGCACCTCCCGGGCAACGCGATCCGATTCCCAGCAGGCGGCATAGTGCTTTTCGGCCACCAGCTTGAACGGCGGGTACTCTTCCTTGCAGTGATCGACGCGCCACGAGCAGCGCGGGTAGAAGGGGCAGCCGGGCGGCAGGTGCGCCAGGTCCGGCGGCAGCCCCTCGATCGGAACCAGCTTCTCCTTGCGGGTCTCGTCGAGGCGAGGCACGGAGTTCAGCAGGCCGACCGTGTAGGGATGCTTCGGGTTGCGGTACAGCTCTTCGGCCGAGGCGGTCTCGATGACCTTCCCGGCGTACATCACGTTCACGCGGTCGGCATAGCGGGCCACAACGCCGAGGTTGTGCGTGATGATGATGACCGCGGTTCCGAACTCCCGGCTCAGCCGGTTCATGACTTCCAGGATCTGCGCCTGGATGGTCACGTCGAGTGCTGTTGTCGGTTCGTCGGCGAGTAGGAGCTTCGGGTTGCAGCTCATGGCCATCGCGATCATCACGCGCTGGCGCATGCCTCCCGAGAACTGGTGCGGGTAGTCATCAAGGCGGTTCTTCGCCTCCGGGATGCCCACCATCTCCAGCAGTTCGGCCGCGCGGTCGCGAGCGGCCTTGCCATGGAGGTCCATGTGCAGTTCGAGCGCCTCAGTCATCTGGCGGCCGATGGTCAACACGGGGTTGAGCGAGGTCATCGGCTCCTGGAAGACCATGGCGATGTCGTTGCCGCGCACCTTCCGGATCTCATCTTCGTCGAGCTTCAGGATGTCCCTGCCCTGGAAGATGATTTCGCCGGAGACAATCTTCCCCGGCGGTTGGGGGATCAGGCGGAGAATAGAGAGGGCGGAAACGCTCTTGCCACAACCCGATTCACCGACCAGTCCCAGCGTCTCACCCTCTTCCACCACGTAAGAAGTGCCGTCAACAGCTTTGACGGTCCCTTCCTGGGTGTAGAAGTACGTCCGCAGGTCTTTGACCTCGAGTAACGACATCCCTTCTCCTTTCGGCCACCCGTCCCACCGGGTGGTGCGGCAGAGCCGCGTTTGCTCCGAGCTTTCGAGTGGTGGGGAAGAGGAGACTCGAACTCCTACGCCTTGCGGCACATGATCCTAAGTCATGCTCGTCTGCCAGTTCCGACACTTCCCCACATGTGCGTTCAGACCCTGCCTGGGCAGGGCCTGTTTCGGAACCGGAGGGAGGTTGGTGAGCCGCCAAGGAATCGAACCTTGAACCGGCTGATTAAGAGTCAGCTGCTCTGCCAATTGAGCTAGCGGCCCCCCTCAGGACGCGCGGGAGTATATCACGCCACATTTGCTTGGCGGCAACTCTTACGTACTTAACGATAAGACTGGCATCCCGGTCATTTCTGAATCTGCATCGGGGATCATACGTGCCGGGGGCGGCACCTATGACGCATCGCCGTTTAAAAAGTTCCGTTTGTTCCGGCTCGTTTCCCGGCCAGGCTCGATAATTCGCGGCCATGCAAACCGCAGCAGGTCCACTCGCCCCCGTCTTCGGTGGCCGCCCCCGCGTCTTCTGCTGCCACAGCGCCACGCTCTCCGGCCGCTACCTGCCGAATTCGCTTGCCGCAGTCACGGAGTGCGTGGCTGCGAACGTTCCCCGGCTCGAAGTGGACCTCCAATTCCTCGCCGATGACACGATGCTCCTCTTTCACGACGCCGCGTTCGAGCCGGCAACAGACGGCGCGGGCCGGGTGGCCGACTCGACCTGGCAAACGGTGCGAGACTTCCGTTACAGCGATGGGTCGCCGATAGCGGTCATGGGGGAGGTGGTTGATGCGATACGGGGGAGCGATGCCATCCTCCAGGTGGACTTGAAACTGTCGCGGCCGATGACCGCGCCGAGGGCCGCCCTCTTAAAGGATGCGCTCGCACCGGTCCGGGACCACGTCATCGTCGGCTCGCAGGCGCACTGGAACCTGCGGCCGTTTGCCGGCGACTTTCCCGTAGCGCTCGACCCAACGCTCCACTGGAGCTTCTCGCGACGGCCGCCGGGACTGCCTCGAACGCTCGGGGTCCATGGCCTGTGGGATGATGCGCCGATTGCCGGGAACCCACGCTTCACTGCCAGCGAATACGTTGACGCCCGGATCGATGACCTCGTGGGGATCCTCCCGGCGGCGGTTGAGTGGATGGTCGATATCGAGACAATCTTTCACTTCGAGACCCTCGGTATCGCCCTCGGGGATGCGCTCGCTGCACGCGGCCTGTCACTCGCGGCATGGACGCTGCGCTCCGATGAACCAGCGATGCGGACAGTGCTCGAGCGCCTCTTCCGGCTCGGCGTGGAGACCGTCATCACCGACGCGGCGCCAGCAGCCGCTGCCTCGCTTCTGTAAATCGACTGTAAATTCGTCACCGTCGGGCAACGGTTTCGACTCCTGTATTGAGGGTTGAAGCGGGGTACGGTTGTCGAACAGAGGAACAGGGAGAGATTCCGCCAGGAGAACGATGGCCATGACATGGATAACAGCGAAGGTACTGCAGTGGCGTTCTCGCCATTCTGACGAGGCCGGCCAGGGCCTCGCCGAGTACGCCTTGATCCTTGCCCTGGTTGCAGCGGTCTGTATCGGCGCATTGACGGCCATGGGCGTGGGCATCGCGAACAGTGCCGGGTTCGTCGCCCTCCCCCAGGCGCTCTAAGCGCTACAAACCGACCGGGCCACAATTGGCGGCGGTGCCTTCAATCCAGAAGGCGCCGCCGTTGAGTGTCTGAAGATTGTTGGCGTAGGCGGGAACGAACGGTGAGTAGCGCAGCCACTCCCCATTCTGGAACTGGTAGACGGCCCGATAGCAGCTCTCAGCGCGGTACAGCACCTTCTCCACCGGTCCCGCCGGCAGCGTTACGAGGTTCCACCCCGCGAAGATGTTCACGGTGACCCCGATTGCCGTGGGGGTCGGTGAAGGCGTCGGGGATGGCGTCGGCGAAGGGGTCTTGGTAGGGGTGTTCGTTGCAGTGCTGGTCGCCGTGGTGGCGGACGCGGTCGGGCTGCCACCACTCCCACCGGTGACCTGCTGCGGGCATGCGCCGTTTGTCGCGAAGATCAACGTGACCCAGGCAACCTTCTTCCCGTTCGCCGACGTGGCCTTGCCGACGCCGACGCACTTCACCGGAAGCCCTACATTCGAAGGTACCCAGACCCCTCCACCCTGCTCGGCGGTCATGACATTCAGTGCCTGTTGGGCCGAGACTGAAACCACCGTGGACGATTCCACCACGGCGAGGCCTTCGCCACCGGCGGCCAGGTTCGAGGGGTACCCGCACTG
>JBDHWA010000055.1:0-9310 GCA_039809945.1 Dehalococcoidia bacterium
CCGGGGTCCATCGTTGGGCCGCTGCAGCTGACCGACGGGCCGGGCGAGGGCTTCGCGCAGGTCCAGTTCGCCGGCTTCGAAGCGGACACGTAGCTGGTTCCCACCGGCGTGCCCATCGACACCGTTGGCGAAGCGGCCGCGTCCGGTCCGTTGTTCGTGACCACGATGGTGTAGGCGAGCGCGCCGCCGCTGTTCGCCGGGTCCGGCGCCGCCGTCATCTGGAGGACGAGGTCGGCGGAGGCGACGCGCAGGACGGTGAGGGTCACGTCGTTGCCGGTGCCGCCTTTGTAGCTGATCTTCCAGGCGAACCCCTGTTCGACGAATACAGCGCCCTCGGGCAGGTCCATGAACGTCCCCGAGACAGGCAGCCCGCCGGTGTTGTCGATGATGCGGTAGACCTCGCCGGGCGAAACCGGGCCGTCGATATCGAGGTCGAGCAGCGTGGCAAGCGGATTGAGGGCCAGGCCGTTCGTTGCCAGCTGGCTGTAACCCACGCCCGCGCCCGGCCCGCCGACGGCGACCCAGAAGTAGCCGGCGTTGAAGGTGGTGTTCGTGAACACGGAGAGGATGCCGTGGGCGCCGCCCGAACCGGGACGGACCACACCCCCGCCGACAGTGACCTGTGAGACCATCCCCGTCCCGCGCAGCATGCCGCTCGGCGCGACGCCGACGAACGCCTGGGACGATGCATTCCACGTGAGGTTGCCGCCGTTCACCGCCGCATCGCCCGCGAAGAAGCTCGTGTTGATCTGCAGCTTGCCGCTCCCCACGAGTTCGAAGCCCCCGGACGCATCCTGATAGAGGGTGTCGACAACGAGGACGCTGTTGCGCGCCACTCCGACGGTGGTGTCGCCCATCAGCCGCAGCTTCGCGATCGTGCTCTGCCCAACGAGTGACTGGACAGCGCCGTCGCCATCGCCGACGCCCCCGGCGTGGATGACTTCGAGCCCGAGAGAGACGCTGCCGGCAATTTCGAGCGTGCCGGGGGCGTTCACCGTGGTCTCGCCGGTTGCATCGCCAAGCGCCTGGTTGTTCGCCACCTGGAGGAATCCGCCATCGACGACGACTGCCCCGGCGAACGCGTTCGCGCCGCTGAGGATGAGCCGCCCCGAGGTTTGCTGGACGCCCCCGGCGCCTGCCAACGCCAGTGAGACCCGGTTACTGCCGCTGCCGCTGTGGTTAGACAGCAGCCCGGTGAGCGCGATGGCGTTCCCCGAGATGTCGTAGCCGCTGCCGGCGAAGTCGATGGAGAGCAGTGCCGTGTTCGGCGCGAGGTCGTTCACGTTCTGCTTGCGGTTCGCGTTCGCAGGGAAGATGAGGGACGAGCCCGGCGGTGGCACGCCCGCATCCCAGTTCGCGGCATCGGACCAGTTGTTCGTTGTGCCGTTGCCAGTCCACGTCCAGGCGACCAGGGCCTTAGCCGGGCGGTCGCTCGAAACCACTGCGACGCCGATGAGCAGCGCCAACAACCAGAAAACCGCAACGCGAGTCCGCATCGTCCACCCCCTGCGCGTGGACGCCCATAGTACGCACTGTGGCAAGGGCCGCGCCTCGAAGGTCAAGATGACCTTCGGGGCATCGTCGCCGTTTAGCTTTCGCGCTCGGGGAAGCCGCGCTTCAGCAACTCCTTCGCGTGAGCCACGCCCTCCATGCGCCGTTCGCCATTCGGACCCCGCAGCGGGTCAGACCGGACAACCGACGTGACGAAGTACGTCTGGAACGCCGAGTCGGAGAAGGCGGTGAAGCCCTGCATGTCCTGGCAGCTGTTCACCGAGAACTTGACCTGGCGGAGCTGGAAGCGGGCGTTCTCGGCCACGCGCGCGGCATAGGCCAGCGTCTCGCGTTCGAGGTCTTCGGGCGCGAACAGGCGGTTCACGAAGCCGTAGTCGTACGCTTCCTGCGCGGTGATGAAGCGGCCTTCGTACAGGATCTCCTTCGCCCGCCGCGTCCCGAGGTCCCACGGCGCGGTGAAGTACTGCGTGTGCGACGGCAGGAAGAGCGCGTTGTTCGCCGCGAACACGAAGTCCATTGCCGAGGCGAAGATCCAGCCGCCGTAGATGCAGTAGCCGTGGACCATCGCGATGGTCGGGATGGGCAGGTTGCGCCAGCGCATCGAGGCTTCGTACCAGTAGGCTCGGCCGTTCGTGTAGTTCGATTTCGGCTCGCGGACGTGGCCCCGTTCCTCGCGGTCGGCAACCGAATCCGGCGTCCCGAGGTCGTGCCCTGCGGAGAAGCTGTCCCCGTTGCCGGAGAGCACGACGACACGCGTGTCCGGGTCATTGACGGCGCGGGTAAAGGCGTCGTCCATCTCCTCGATCATTCGAGGCGGCTGGGCGTTGTGGTAACGCGGCCGGTTGAGGATGACCCGGGCGACTTCGCCGGGTTCGAAAATGATGTCGCGATATTCCATGCTGAACTCCTTGTGCGGGTGACGGATGATGCCCTGGTTAGTCCGGCGGCGGCCCGGCGCCGATGATGCCGCGGGCGTCGAGGTCATCGAGCGTCGCCTCATCGAGGTCGAGGATGCGCGACAGCACTTCGCGGCTGTGTTCGCCGTGGCAGGCTGCGGGCAGGCGGATGTTGCCCGGCGTCTCGGTCAGCCGCGCAATGATCCCCGGGACGGGCGCGGGCGGGAGCGAATCGGGCTGTTCGAGGACCTGCAGGTAGCCGGTGGCGTTCATCTGGGGGCAGGCGATGACATCCGCCATGTTCCGAACGCGCGCCGCCGGGACACCCGCTTCGAGCAGTTCGGCCTCGGCTTCCGTCGCGGTTCGCTCCGTGGTCCAGGCGGTGATCGCCTCTTCAATCTCGTTCTCGGCGCGGCGGCGGGCGCCGGCGTCCCGGAACTCGGGCGCCGCCAACGTTGCGTTCCCCGTTCGCCAAACCAGAGCGTCCCAGTCGGCATCGTCTCGCACTGAGATTGCCACCCACTCTTCTTCACCGGCGCACCGGAAGATACCGTTGGGGACGAGCGACCGGTCGCGGTTGCCGACACGCCCCAGCGAGGCGAGGCCAGCGTCATCGAAGAACTCGCCGAGCATCGCGGTCATGGACTCAAGCTGCGAGATTTCGACGTGAGTCCCTTCGCCGGTTACGTCGCGGCGACGCAACGCTGAAAGCACGGCGGCCGCACCGTTTAGCCCGGCGACTGCGTCCGGGTACATCACGCCCGAAACCTGGGCCGAACCGCCCGGCTCGCCGAGGAGCCACGAGTTGCCTGACATCGGTTCCACGGTCCCGCCGATGCCCGGGAAGTCGGAGTAGCTGCCGGACAGGCCGAACGCGGGCATCGAAAGGAGGATGATGCCGGGCCGGACCTGCTGGAGGACGTCGTACCCGATGCCCAGATTGCCCAGCACCCGCGGCGTGAAGTTCTCCGTCACCACATCCGCCGTCTTCGCGAGGTCGAGGAACATCGCCTTTCCCTCGGGTGAACTGAGGTCCAGGGTGATGCCGTACTTGTTCCGGTTCACGCTGTTGGCGAGATACGACCGGTTATACGGGTGGTCGCCGGGGCCAACCGTGGGGTAGAACGCCAGGCTGCGAGGGCCGAACGCGCCACGCCAGGGGTCCGGGCGGCGCCGGGATTCGACTTTGATCACCTCGGCGCCGAAGTCACCGAGCAACTGCAGGGCGTAGGCCCCGGCCCACGCCTGCGTCAGGTCGAGGATGCGGATGTGTTCGAGGGGAAGGCGGCTCATGCGCGCACCTCCTCCGCGGCCAGCGATGCCAGCACCGAAGCGGTGTCCGCTCCGAAGGCTGGCACGCCCCGGTCCGCACCGGGCCGTTCGCCAGCAACCCGGAATCCCGGCCCGGGGAACGTCAGCGCTGGCCCTTCCCCGCCGGTGAGCGCGTCGAACGCCTCCCGCTCCAGCATGTGCCGGTCGGTGAGGAGATCGGCGGGGCTCATCAGCATGCCCGCGGGGACGCGCACTGCGCACATCTCTTCGAACACGTCCTGGCGGTCCCGCGACGCCAGCACCGGCGCGAAAAACGCACGGATCTCCGCGTGGTGCTTGCGGCGCTCGCCTTCCGCGAACTTGGGCGCGTCCTCCTCACTCGGGGTGATGCCCCACATGTCGAGGATGGTGTCCCACGAGCGCTGCGCCGAAGTGATGATGCTGACCCGCCCATCCGCGCAGTCGACGAGGAAGCCCTGGGCCGACGGCTGGCGGCGCGGCTGACCGTCCTGGTAACTGGACTGCAGCACCGAGGGGTTGAGCACATTGACCAGCGCCTCGAGCGCCGACACTTCGACGGCCTGGCCCCGTCCGGTCTGGGTGCGGTTGATAACCGCCGCCAGCACCCCCAGGTAGGCGGCGATGCCGGCCACGATGCGGGCCTGGTTGCCCGGCTCCCGCAGTGGCAGCCGGCCCGCCTCACCGTTGATGTAGCACATGCCCGAAAGCGCAGCCACGGTCAGGTCCGATGACGGCCGCTCCGCGAACAGTCCCGAGTGGCCGAGGTCGCTCGTCGAAACATGGACCAGGGCTGTCACGTTCGCCGCAGCCGCGGCCAGTGCTCGCGCCGGCCCCTCGCACTCGATGTCGGAAACGAGGACATCGACCGAGCCGAGCAGCCGCGAGAGGAGTCGGGCGCCTTCTTCGCTGCGCCAGTCCAGCACCACGCTCTCCTTGCCGCGGTCGAGCCAGTTCGAGAACGCGCCGGGACCTTCGTCGCCCGGCAGGCTGAGCTTGATAACCTCGGCCCCGGCATCGACGAGCATCTTGCCGCAGAACCCGGCCCGCGGCGTGCAACTCACCTCGATAACGCGCAGGCCGTTGAGTAACGACATCGACATCTCTGGAAGCGCTCCGATCTCCGGGCCAATCAGGCCCGGCGTTGCCTCGGGTCGAGCAAATCGCGCAGCCCGTCACCGAGGATGTTGAGTGAAAGAATGAGGACAAAAATAGCAGTGCCGGGGAAGATCATGAGCCACGGCGTTTGGTAGATGAGCGTGAACGAGTCTCTCAGCATTGCTCCCCAGGTGGGGGTCGGGGGACGGACCCCCACACCGAGGAAGCTCAAACCTGCTTCGGCCAGCACCGCGCCACCCATGCTGAGCGATGCAACGACGATCATTGGGGCAATCGCGTTGGGGACGATGTGACGCAACATGATTCGTCCGTGGCCCGCGCCGACGGCCCGCGCGGCCAGCACGAAGTCAGCCGAACGCAGCGATAGCACGCGGCTGCGCATAACCCGGGCATAGCCCGGGAACGAAGCGATACCAAGCGCGAGCGCCACAGTCATGAACGACGGCTCAAGGACGAGCACCAGCGGAAGCGCGAGGAGCAACCCCGGAATCGCCATCACGGTGTCTGTCGCACGCATCAACAGCACGTCGGCGAGGCCACCGAAGTACCCTCCTACGAGCCCCACCGGAATACCGAGCAACCCGGCCACCAGGACCGCTCCGAGTCCAACCCCAAGGGAAACACGCGCACCGAAAATCACTCTGCTGAACACATCCCGGCCAAACCGGTCGGTCCCGAAGAAGTGATCGCCCGAAGGCTTACTGAGGGAAGCAAGCCCGTCCGAATCACGTGGCCCGTAGGGCGCCAGCAGCGGCGCGAAGACGGCCATCAGGATCAGGACAACGATTACGGCTCCCGCAATCGCCGTCAAAGGATATTGACGGCAGAAGGTCCCAAGCCCGCGGAACCACCCACCCGCACGCCGGCCGGGTGAGGGCGCCAGAACCGAGACGCTGGAAAGCTCGTTGTTCATCGTCCACTCCGCACGTAGCTGATGGTTGGATCGAGGCGCGTGTAAAGAACGTCCACAAGGAAGTTGACCACCACCGTGACCACAGCGAACACGACCACGATTGCCTGGAGCATCGGGTAGTCCCGGGCCGATATCGAACCGACGGCAAGACGGCCGATGCCCGGGATGCTGAACATGGATTCGACGATAACGCTGCCTTCAAGCAGGCCGGCCACCCGAAGTCCGACTACGGTCACCACGGGAAGAAGGCTGTTGCGGAGGGCATGGTTGATGACGACGGCGCTGCTCTTCAAGCCCTTCGCCCGCGCTGTCCGCACATAGTCCAGCCGCAGAACCTCAAGCAGGCTAGACCTCGTGTGCCGCATGATCGGCGCGGCAATCGCCATGGCGAGCACTGCCGCAGGCATCGCAAGGCTTTCGATCGCCCGTATCGGGTCATCCCACAGGTTGACGAACCCGCCTACCGGCAACCAATGGAGCTCCACGGTGAAGATCCAGATCAGGATCATCGACGATACGAAACTCGGGATTGCGATGCCCGACATCGAGAACAACGTCACGGCCATATCGATCACCGAGCCTTGCCGCAACGCTGCGACGATCCCCAGGGATACGCCGAGCACCACGCCAAGGACGAGGGCCACAACCGCGAGCTGCACGGATGCGACCAGGCGGGGTTGAATCTCACTTGCCACCGGCAAGTGATTGCGGGCCGACTGGCCAAAGTCACCACGGAGGGCATCCCCGGCCCAGTCGGCGTACTGCACCACCAGGGGCCGGTCGAGGCCGAGGCTCTTCTTCAACTCCTCGACCTGCTCCGCGTCATAGCCCGCCACCGATTCACCGCTGATGGCCGCGATCGGATCTCCGGGAAGGGCTCGCATGATGAAAAACACCACGATGCTGACGAGGATGATCACCACGACCGAATGGCTTGCCGAATTGATGATGTATCGCACCATTCGCTCACCCTCCTCTGGTCATGTTGGTTGAAAACTCTGTGGCCAGGTTTATGCCAGCCAGGCGAAGCGCAGGTCTGGGTTGATCCGGTTTTCACGCAGCGGGACCATACCCTGCAGCTTTTTCGAAAGGCCAAAGAAAATCGGAGTGGTGAGGGTCCATGCCCGGTATGACTCCTCGTAGGACTTGCGGAGCATTTCCTGATACAGGGCCTTGCGATCATTCCGATCGAACACTGTTTCAACCTTCGCGATGAGAGCATCCCAATCTGGGTTGTTTGGCTGACCGGGATTGTACTTCCCCTTACTACCCATGCGCGTCAGGAAGTAGTCATAGAGTTCAGCATCCTGGGTTGGCCCACCTGCAGTGGCGATGGGGTACTCGCCCTTCGTCCTGAACTTGTCCTGGTAAACTGCCAGTTCCAGCTGCTCCACTGTGACGCGAATCTTGGCCCGGGCAAGCTGTTGTTGGACGGCTTCCGCCTGCTCGGCGGAATAGGTTGCGAGCCGGAGATCTATGCCGTTGGGATAACCGGCAACACTCAGCGACTCCGCAGCCTTCTTGGGGTCATATTCATACCGCGGGATAGAGGAATCCAGCAGCCAGCTATCAACTGGGAGGCACTCCGTCGCCGGCTTGCCCAGGCCGAAGGCCAGCTGCTTGTTGAGTTCGTCGCGGTTGAGCGCGTAGTTCACGGCCTTGCGGAGGTTGACGTTGTCGGTCGGCGCTTTGTTGGTCACGAACTCGACGGTCTGCCAGACAGATGAGGGCACTTCGAAAGCGACCACTCCGTCAGCGGACTGGACCTGGCCAACGCTCGCGAGGTCGATCCTGTTGATGAGCTGCACGTCGCCAGCGAGGAGCGCCGCGATCATCGCCTCCGGCTGGGGGATGATCCGGTTGACGATCCTGTCCAGGTAGGGAAGCTGATCACCATTCGGCGCCTTAATCGGCCACTCAGGGTCTTTGACGAAGACGGAGTCTCCGTCCTGGACAATCTTCTCGATCTTGTATGGGCCTGCTGAGACCGGCTTCTTGGTGAATTCGTCCTGGCCCATCTTCTCCAGAGCGGTCGGGGAGATCACGAAGCTCGCCGGAGCGAAGGTTGGGATAAACAGTGCGTTCGGACGCTCGAGCTTCAGAACCGCCGTAAAGTCATCCGGGGTCTCGACGGAAGCGATGAGGGAGAGTGCTGGCCGGACCGGGGCGTTGAGCTTGGCGTCTCTGCCTCGCTCAACCGCGAACTTGATAGCGGTCGCGTTAAGCGGGGTTCCGTCAGCGAACTTGATGTCCTTGCGGAGCCGCAGAGTGACGGTGCTGTTGTCAGGCTGCTCCAGAGCCTCCGCGAGGTACCCCTTGATCTCTTCCCCGTCATAGCGAAGGAGCGTCTCAGCATACAGACGAGTGAAGACGGGGTCTGTGCCTCCGCTTTGCCGCTGGGGGTCGGCGAACGCCACGTTCGCAGTTCGAGCCATCGTGAGGGTTCCCCCTCGCTTGACGGCCTTCGTTGCAGACGCGCCCGGCGAAGCTGAACCGGCCGGAGCGCCCGAATCGCCGGAACCGGCGTCATCGCCACCACAACCGACAAGGACGCCTGCGCCGAGCCCGCCCGCGGCCAGCGCGCTTCCGCCAAGGAAGCGCCGTCGCGAGACGCTCGCTTCCTGGCGCCGGAGCCAGTAGTTGTCAGTCTTCATGGTGCAACCTCCTCGCACTCGATTCGCAAAGGAATCGGGGCGAGCCGGATGCTACCGACCGTCACCACCGAAGTGAACTTGTGATCTCACAACAAATCTTGTTGAGACTACAAACTGGTTGCAGGAGAGGCCATCCGGAATAGCTCTCGAGCAATGGCGAGATAGTGAGCAGCGCCCGCTCCTAGTTGCGCTTCTTCCAGGTAAATGAGGTAAAGCGGATAGGCGGCGTCAAAGCCACGCACGTTCAGCTCTACCAGTGTCCCTGCTGCCAGGTCGTCCGCCGCGGCCTGGCGGACGATGAACGCGGGGGTTCCGAGGGACAACGCGAGCGACTTCGCAGCCATTGAGCTGTCCGTCTGGGCGGCGTAGTCAATCGAGCGCCCGGGTTCCCGGCTCAACCACTCATCGACCGCCATCCGGGCACTGCCACCGGCGTATCCGACAACGGGAAATGCAGCAAGTTCGTCAAACTCGATCTCCCTGCCACTCAGCTTGTGACCCGCCGGCGCAAGCACCGCAATCCGGTTAACAGCGCATTGCTCGAAGACGAAGCCTTCCATCTGGTAGGCCGGGCCGAAGCACCCGAAGTCGATTTCTCGTGCACGGAGCATGGCCATCGCCTCGGCCGGCCGGCGGCTGTGAAAGTCCACGGAGATGAGCGGGCTCTCAATCCGCAGCCGCTCCGTGGCATCGGACAGGATTCCGAAATAGGAGAGGGCCCCGATGCGCACATGATGAGCACGTTGTTCGGCTCGTTGGCTAACGCGCTTCTGGTAGTCTTCGTCGGCGGCAGCGACTCGCTGGGCAAGACTATAGAGATCCTGGCCCTCAGCGGTCAGGAGCACCTCCTTCCCGGAAACATAGAACAGCTTCGCTCCACACTCCGCCTCCAGTTGCCTGATCTGCCCGTAGATGGCCGGCTGGGT
>JBDHWA010000056.1:0-9300 GCA_039809945.1 Dehalococcoidia bacterium
GACGCCGACTTCGCTGAGCAAAGTAATGGCGTGAACCACGCAAACGGCCGGCAGCCATCCAGGGGTTGGCGCTCGCGCATGACTGGCCTCGAAAGCACGAAAGCGATGGGACGATGGCCGAGAAGTATCTGATTCGCGATCCCGACAACGAAGGTGAATACGAACTCGATCGGCAGGATGGCGTGGTGCGCGTGCGCCGCGCAGGGTCGGATGAATGGAAACAGGTCGAGTTGCAGCAGATTGGCGAGTCACCGCTCTACCTCTTGATGGTGGACAGCAAGCCGATGGAGCTCTTCCTGCAGCGGCGCCGCGGCGGCGCCCGTGCGACGATCGGCCGCCATGCGTTCGATTACGACGTGGAGCGGTGGCGGCCGCGGTCGGCGGGCACTGAGAGCCGCAAGGAAGCGGGCGGGCCGCGCCGAATCACTGCGCCGATGACGGGTTCGATCGTGGAAGTGCGCTGCGCGCCGGGGCAGGTGGTGCAGCCCGGCGATGTCCTCCTCGTGATCGAATCGATGAAGATGAACAATGAGTTGCGGTCACCCGCTGCCGGCGTGGTCGAGCAGGTGCCGATTACTGCGGGCCAGCGGGTAAATGCGGGCCAGCTGTTGGTGGCGCTCAACGCCGCGCCGGCAGGCTGATGAAGGGAATGTGCTTGCCCTCATTCAATGCGCTCAGGTACGGTTAGCGATGGCTGTGCTAGACGGGGAACTAGCGGTGCCCTGTACCCGCAATCCGCTCTAGCGGGGTTGAATTCCTGCTCGAGGGCCGAGGCGCTGGGGACTGTCCCTGCCAAATGACGTTGACGACCTGGTCCTGCGCGGCGAGGCACTTCGAACCTGGTCAGGTCCGGAAGGAAGCAGCCATAAGGAGACCGCTTCGGGTGCCGCAGGCGCACCGGGTCTGAGTTTGCTGGCAACGGACAAGCCTGGTTCCAGGTTCGACAGCAGGTGCACGGCCAAACACTTCCTCCCGTTGCGGGAGAGCATCCCAGCGGTGCCCAAATGCCATCCTCCCGCGTCCCGGGTCCGCGCCCCCGCAAGGCCCTCGGCCAGCACTTCCTGCGTGACACCGGCGTCCTTCTCGATATCGCGAACGCCGTCCGCTGCCCGGAGGGCGGGTCCATCCTCGAAATCGGCGCCGGGACCGGCCAACTGACGGAACACCTCCTCCGGCTCGATCACCCGGTGGTCGCGCTCGAAGTTGAAGAGCGGCTCATTGGGCACCTCCAGCGGCGATTCCGGAACGCGCCACACCTGCGCATCGTCCCTGGCGACGCCCGAACCATTGCCATCGAAGACTTGATGCCAGGCACTGCGCCGTTCGCCGCGGTTGGCAATCTGCCGTACTTCGCGGCGAACCCAATCATCCGCCACGTCCTCGAATCCCCTCGCAAGCCGTCCGAGTTCATCGCAATGGTGCAGCGCGAGGTTGCCCGGGAGTTGGCCGCACCGCCGGGGGATTGGTCCCTCCTCACCATCTCGGTCCAGATGTACGCCACCACCGAATTGCTCTTCGATGTCCCGCCGGAGGCCTTCGACCCGCCGCCTGCTGTGGTCAGCAGCGTCGTCCGGATGACGCTGCGCCCGCAACCTGAGGTGCCGGCGGCGGACATCCCGGCGTTCTTCGAGTTCGTCTCGAAGGTTTTCCGGAACCCGCGGAAGCAGATCCACAACGGGTTGAGCCGTGGAGTCTGGCTTCCTCCGGACGGCGCGCGTGAGGCGCTGCACCTCGCAGGCATCGAACCGTCCCGCCGCCCCGAAACCCTTGTCATCCCGGAGTGGGTGCGGTTGATGGAGACCTGCGAGGAGGTTCGCGCTCGTGGCTGAGCCGGTTTCGGGGCTGGCGCGGGCCAAGGTGAACCTCGTGCTTGAGGTGTGTGGCAGGCGCCCTGATGGCTACCACGAAATCGACACCATCCTGCAGGAAGTCGAACTCGCCGACACAGTGACCGTGACGCCATCCACATCGTGGGCGGTGACGGTGAGCGGCCCCCATGCCGCCGGGGTGCCAGAGGACGAATCGAACCTGGCTCTGAAGGCAGCCACGCTCCTCGCAGCCCGGGCTGGCGGCTCGCCGGTGAACATCCACCTTGAAAAGCGCATCCCTGCTGCAGGCGGCCTCGGGGGGGGCGCTTCGAACGCTGCGACCGTACTGAAGCTCCTCCGCGGGCTCTGGCCGGGCGTGACCCCGGAACAACAGGTCGAAGTCGCCGAGGCAGTTGGAAGCGACGAAGCCTTCTTCATGGCCGGCAGGACGGCCCGTGCACAGGGACGCGGCGAACGGGTGACCCCCCTTTCGGCGCTCCCGTCGCATGACGTAGTGCTCTTCGTGCCACCGCAGACCATCGAACGGAAGACGGCGCGCATGTTCGAAGCACTGGGCCGTCTGCCGTTCGATGACGGCCGCGTGGCGGCAGCGTTCGCGCAGAACCCTCCCGCACGGTTCGACAGCGCCATGGTCTTCAATGCGTTTGAACGGGTTGCTTTCGACCTGTTCCCCTGGCTCGCCGCCCTGTGGGCGAACGTTGAGGCGCGTACTTCCTCACCGGTCCACCTGTGCGGCGCCGGGCCGTGCTTGTTCTGGATTGGCTCGGAAGGCGAAGGCGGGAGGGTCGCGGCTCTCGCTGAGGGCGCCCCGTGCGAAATCATCCTGACGCGGACGGTCACGGCCGAGTGAACGCGATCCTCGGCGGCTGGATGGCCGGATATGCGATGGCAACGCTGTCGACCATCGCGTTGACCTACCTTGCCATCCAACCCGGTCCCCAGAAAGCGATTCAGAAGTACCTCGACGTTCCCGGAGTGCTCCTCGCGGTGCCGTTCTCCATCGGGACCGGTGTCGTCTGGACCATGGCCGGGATGCTGCTTGGTTCGTTCTACAAACTCGGCGGATTTGATGAGAAACCCGGGGCGCTGGGCGCGCCGAGCTGGGTATTCCTGCTCTTCATCGCCGCGCTGGCGTGGCTTCCCCTCCCGGTCCTGTTCCTCTTCTCCCGCCGGTTCTGGTGGATGTGGGTGGGGATGTCTCTCAGTTTCCTGGGACTCTTCGGTTGGCTGATGCCCGTGCTGGCAGAGCGGTGATATACTTCACCGGCTCGTGAAAATCGGAACAAAACATCGGGAGGCGCGGCGTGCCGGGCACTATCATTGACATGCACCTGCACACCACCAGGGGCGCTTCTGATTCCATGCTTGACCCTGACGACCTCATCGCCGAAGCACGGCGGGTGGGGCTCACCGGCGTGAACATCACCGAACATGACCGGATGTGGGAGACGTGGGACCTCGGGCCTTTCCGGAAGAAGCACGAAGGCATCTGGGTCTCGAACGGCATGGAAGTGTCCACCGACATGGGCCACATCCTGGCTGTCGGCCTGAAGGGGTATGCCCCCGGCATTCGCCGCCTCGAAAAGCTCCGGGAGGTGGCCGACGAGCAGGGGGCGTTCCTCATCGTCGCGCACCCCTTCCGGCACTTCTTCGACCCCGTCCACTTCAAGCGCGAGGGCAAGGAGCCGTTCAACCTGCAGCCGGAAGATGCGGCGAAGCTGCCCGTCTTCCAGCTCGTTGATGGCATCGAGGTGCTGAACGGCTGCAACACCCCGCGCGAGAACTATTTCGCGCTCCAGGTGGCGAAGAAGCTCGGAAAACCCGGCACCGGCGGCTCAGACGCCCATTCGACCCAGGGGATCGGCTATTTCGCTGCGGTTTTCGAGGAGCACATCGAGAACACGGAGCACATGCTTAAGCTGATGCATGCCGGGCGATTCTTCCCGGGGCGCGGGCTCGCCGAGGGCAATCTCAACAATTTTGCCGAGACTGCGGAACCGATCGCCTTCTACGAATAGGCCACGCATTTCACTGGACGCAGTTCGGACCCGCGCATACGATCGATCCTGATCGAGAGGGAGTAGTCCCGAACGCGCGTCATCGACAACCTCCCCGGAGTTCTCCGGGCGGTGGCGCGGCCCGGCAACAGCAACGCCGGGGGATGAGACTTTCGACCAGCCGCACACACGCTGCGCGCCGGTCGAAGGGAGCCTTCGCCGCGCGGGCGAAGGAGTTCGATTCGTGCTTTCATTCCCGCATTTCGCGCGCCGCCTCTGGTCCCTCGGCCTGTGAGCGAACCTGCTACCTCTGCCGCGCCCGCCAGTCACCGGAACAGCTGGATCGTCATTGGCGTCATGGCCATGTTCTGTCTCCCGGGCATCATCCTCCGGCTGGCCGGGATTCATCCTGAGGCCGTTGTTTCGGCTGCAACCTTCGGTCTCGCCATCCTGGCCGCGGCGTTCTTGCTGAGTTGGGGCGCGGAGACTGCCGAACTCGACATCTCGCAGGGTCTGGCGCTCGCCATCATCGCCATCATCGCTGTGCTCCCCGAATACGCGGTCGATGCCATCCTCGCGTGGAAGGCCGGGGCCGACCCTGCCGAAGCGGAACGAGGACTGGCGATCGCGAACATGACCGGCGGGAACCGGCTGCTTATCGGTGTTGGCTGGCCGATCGTCTTCGCCCTTTTCGTCTACCGCACACGGCTGAAAGAACTCGTGGTCAACCGGGAGCGCAGCCTCGAACTCGCCTTCCTCGCCGTCGCCACCCTGTACGTCATTTTCATCCCACTGCGCAGCCACGTGACCATCATCGACACGATGGTCCTGGTCTCGTTGTTCATCATCTACATGTTCTTCACGTCCCGCGTTGAGTCGGAGCATGTGGAGTTGGTGGGCCCGGCGAAGGCGATGGGGGAACTG
Organism: Dehalococcoidia bacterium; assembly: GCA_039809945.1. Classification (GTDB taxonomy): domain Bacteria; phylum Chloroflexota; class Dehalococcoidia; order Tepidiformales; family Tepidiformaceae; genus Amarobacter. The sequence continues at coordinate 4,751 of JBDHWA010000056.1, forward strand.
CAGGACAAGCCGCGGCGAACGCTCGTCATCTCGGTTCTGCTGTTCAGTGCAGTGACCATATTCTGCTCGGCCGAACCTTTCGCCGAGTCGCTGGTGCATATTGGCGAGCAGTTCGGGGTCTCTGAGTTCCTGCTCATTCAATGGCTTGCCCCGCTGGCGTCGGAGTCTCCGGAGGTGCTGGTGGCTTGCCTGCTCGCCTGGCGCGGCCGTGCTGCAGCAGGCATGGGCGTCCTCATCTCCTCGAAGGTCAACCAGTGGACGCTGCTCATCGGTACGTTGCCGATAGCGTTCCTGCTGTCGTCCGGCGATTTCGGGTTCACCCACGGACTGCCGCTGGACGTCCGCCAGCGCGACGAGATCTTCCTTACGGCGGCCCAGTCGGCCTTTGCCATCGCCGTCTTCGTGAACCTGAAAATGGGGCGCATGGAGGCGCTTGGCCTGTTCGTTCTCTTCGCCACCCAGCTCTTCATCACGAATGAACACGTCCGCGTTATCTACGCGAGCATCTATACGGCGCTCTGCATCCTCTTGCTTGCCATCTCGTGGCGGTCCGTACCGCAAACCATTCGCGACGCCATCACCGTGATGCGCGGGAAGGATGTTGACCCGGTAGAGGAGCAACTCAACCAGCCCGCACACGGAGCATGAAAAAGCCCCTCCATCTGGAGGGGCTTTTCATCGTAGCTGTGGTACGCCCGGGAGGATTTGAACCTCCGACCTTTGGGTCCGCAACCCAACACTCTGTCCCCTGAGCTACGGGCGCAAATGATGGTGCCGAAGGTGAGATTTGAACTCACACGCCCGTACGGACACTACGCCCTGAACGTAGCGCGTCTGCCATTCCGCCACTTCGGCACTCGACCCATTATGGTGCCGGCGCCGGCAGCGTTCAACCAGACTTCGCGGGCTGACTGGTGGGCGGTACTGGACTCGAACCAGTGACCTCGTCGGTGTGAACGACGCGCTCTAACCATCTGAGCTAACCGCCCGCGAACTGCCAGTCTATGGCCGCGGGGCGTGCCATTCAACCGGATTGAAGCAGAGGCCAGCCCCCTATGGGTTCAGGGGATGGAAGACCATGCCGGTGCCGAGCTTGGGGTGGAAGAACGTCGACTTCTGGGGCATGCGCTCGCCCTTATCGGCGAGGGACATAACCGACTCAATGCCCACCGGGTTAAGCAAGAAGCCCACGCTCCCCGGGTTCTCGTCGAGGAATTCGAGGACCTCGCCGACGTCATGGCTGTAGGACACAACGCCTGCGCGGAGGTCTTCGTCGCTGATGCCCCAGAACGGTTCCAGGACGCCGTAGCGCAGCAGATTGGGCGGAATCGATGCCCACTCCTCGCTCATGCCCGGCGGCGGCGTGCCGGCCAGTGGGGCGCCCGGTTTGTGCCGCAACAGGTGGACCTGGCCGTGTTCGAGGCCAATCGCCACAGCGTCAGCCTGCGAGACCAGGGCGGCGAGTTCTGCCGATCGTTCGCTTTCGCCGCCGGTCAGCTTCACGTGCGCGACGTCGAACGCCGGCGCCAGCAATTCGGCCCAGTTCCCCGGGACAGGCCGGGGCACCATGCGGTGTATCGGCCTGATGACGAGACCGGGGTCGGACGCCGCCACAATGGCCGTCATTGCGAAGCGGGCCGGGTGGTCACGAGGCAGCGCTTCCTGCTCGGCTCGCCAGTTGCGGTAGTTCACGGCGGTTTCGTAGCGGTGGTGTCCATCCGCGATGTAGAAGCTCTCGGCGAGCAGCGGGGCGATGCGGCGCATTTCGAACGGCCCGCCTTCGACAGCCCAGAGGCGGTGATGGTCACCGTCAGCGCTGACGGCCGTAGCGACCGGTTCCTCCTGCGCCATCACTTCCTCGATGAACTGCCGGAGTTGGCCCGCGCGGTCGCGAGCGATCATGAAGACAGGGGAGAACTGGACGCCGGTGGCCTGGAGGAGACGCAGACGGTCCTCCTTCGGGCCCGCCATGGTGAACTCATGCGGTTTGACGGCGCCTTCTTCCCACGGCTGGGCTTCGACCGCCGCGAGGAGCGCCGTCCGGGTGAAGACGTGGCCCTCCTCCACGAACTGCTGCTCGTAGACGTAGAGCATCGGTCGTTCGTCCCGGTCAACTGCGCCTGCCTGCTGCCACTGTTCGACGAGACTGGCGACGTTGGCGTACCGCTCGTCTCCGCCGCCGGCCAGTTCGAGGAGGACGGCGTTGCGGGGATTGCGTTGTTCGAGTGCGCGTTGCTGAGCGGGCGTGATCACGTCGTACGGCGGCGCGAGAAGTTCGCTCAGGGGTCCGGCGGCCGGCGTGTAGCGGAGGCCGCGAAACGGCAGGAATTGGGGCACGGTTGAACCTCGATAAGGGGACTTCGTTTGTCCGGAGAGCCCGTTCGAATCTATGATCGAAGGGCCTGATGAGTCCCTATTGTGTCTTTTGCAACATTGTAGCCGGGACTGAGCCCGCGAACGTCATCTACCAGGATGACGACGTGATTGTCATTCAGAATGTCCTCCGGTGGGTTCCGGTGATGCTCCTGGCGATGACCAAGGAGCACACGACCCAGGGTGAACTGTGGGATGCGCACATCGGCAAGGTTGGCCGCATCGCCGCTGAAATTGGCCGAAGGCTGTGCCCGGGGGGCTTCCGCCTGTTGACCAACTTCGGCTACGACGCGATGCAGAGCCAGGAACATGGCCACCTCCACATCCTCGGCGGCTCGTTCCTGGGCCATTACGTCGGCTGAGCAGCGGCCTCAGGCGAGTGCCGCCGCCTGCTTTTCGAAGAGCTCCCCGATGCCCTGGCGCGCCAACTCGAGCAGACTGTCCATTCCAGCGCGGCTGAACGGCTTGTGCTCCGCAGTGCCCTGCACTTCGACGAACTCATCGGCGCCGGTCATCACGACGTTGAAATCGACTTCGGCGGTGGAGTCCTCTTCGTAGCAGAGGTCCAGCAGTGGCACGCCCTTCACGATGCCCACTGAAACGGCAGCTACTGCCGACTGGACGGCTCCCGGTGGGACGGTTCCGGCTGCGACGAGCTTCCTCAGTGCAACCTGGAGGGCCACGTACGCGCCGGTGATCGAGGCCGTCCGGGTTCCGCCATCCGCCTGGAGGACGTCACAGTCAAGCGTCACGGTCCGTGGACCGAGCAATTCGACGTTGACGACGCCGCGCAGGGCTCGGCCGATGAGCCGCTGGATCTCCTGCGTTCGGCCGCCGGGCCGGCCGCGTTCAACCTCACGCTGGCTGCGGGTGTGCGTCGCGCGCGGCAGCATCGAATATTCGGCGGTCACCCAGCCGCTCTGTGTGCCCCGAAGGAACGGCGGCTGGCGTTCTTCGACACTTGCTGCGACAAGGACGCGCGTCCGCCCGAACTCAACGAGGCAGCTGCCCTCGGCGAAGTCGAGGACGTTCGTTTGCAGCTTTACGGGGCGCAGCGCATTCGCGGCGCGGCCGTCGATTCGAGTGGTCATCTGGTCTCCAGGGAGGCCCTGAACGGGCGAATGAACGCCTACCGTATGACGGGAGTCCGGCGGCGTGCAAAGTCATCGTTCGGTGGTGATCCGCAGGGAGCGCCCGTTGCTCCGGATGGTTATCCTCCCGGACTCGTCCGTTCGGAGAATCTGTGACGGCGGCAAGGCGGCGAGGATGTCCGGGTGCGGGTGGCCGTACGTGTTGTCTTTGCCGACGCTGATGACGGCAACCTTCGCCGCGACGGCCGGAAAGAGCGCGGGGTCAGTGGTCTTCGATCCGTGATGCGGCACTTTCAGGACGTCCGCGTGGAGGTTTCCGCTTTGCATAAGCACGTGATGGACCGGCGCCTCGCTGTCGCCGGTGAAAAGGAATGACGTTTCACCGTAGGTGACCCGGATGACGAGAGATGCGTCGTTCAGCTTCTTGGGCTGGCTTTGCGGGGGCGGCCAGAGCACCGTGAACTCGACGCCGTTGACGATGAACGAATCGCCTGCTTCGGTTCGGGTGGCGGTGGGAAAGGCTGCGGCGAGGTAGTGATACGTGGTCGACTGACTCGTCGTTCCGGCCTCGCGCATCCCGCCAACCGCATAGCGCGCCTGGACCTCCGGGAAGCCGCCCATGTGGTCCTCTTCGGGATGGGACAGGATGGCGAGGTCGATGGAGTGGTCCCAGTGCGGCATCACCGAGGAGAGTTCGCGCGCGACACCCAATCCACTCGGTCCGGCATCGATGAGCACCTGCCGGCCGTGTGGTGTGACGATCAGCGCGGCGTCCCCTTGCCCGACATCGAGGAAGGTCACGGTGAGGTCTCCGTTGCCCGGCCGCCGCAGGACGGTGAGTGACAGGAACGCCACCACGGTGACCCCTGCAGCCGCACCGAGGATGAAGCGCCGCACTGCCGCGCGTTGCTTCTCAACTCGGCGCGGCTCCTGGGGCAGGTGCACTGCGTACCGGTAGGACAAGAGTGCGACCGGGGTGAGGGCTGCGTAGCTCGCGGCCGCCACCCAGCTTGCGCCGGCCGGAACTGCGACTGAGGCCAGCGGCACGCGCGCGAACTCCCGGGCAGCGCTCAGGATGAAGGCGAG
>JBDHWA010000057.1:0-9273 GCA_039809945.1 Dehalococcoidia bacterium
ATGGACGAACTCCGGGCCCGCGCGCGTCACCGCATCGTCTTCAGCATCGATGGCCCGTTCGACGCAGGCGTCTTCCGCAACCTCCCGGGCGTTATTGAGGTCGGGGTCAGCGGACAGGACATCACGGTGGTTGCAGAGGGCAGCATCGACGCCGTGGTCAAAGCGGCGGCAACGCTGACGGTGACGAGGCTCGAAACGCCCGGCGACGACCTGGCCGAAATCTTCCGCGCTTTCTACGAGGGCGGTGGAAGCGAGGTTGAACGATGATACTCGCGCGCCGCTTCATCCTCGACCGCTGGCGCACCGACGGCTGGTGGGCGCTCGGCATCGTCGCGATGGTGGCGGTCAACCTGGCCTTCTTCCCCGGCATCAAGGGCAAAGCCGACCTCGACCAGACCCTGGCGGACTTACCGCCCGCACTCAAGGCGATGTTCGGCGTCGAGTCCGGTATCTCTGTCGGGTCCGCAGCGGGCTACCTCCAGGCGCAGCTTTTCTCTTCGGTCGCACCAATCCTGCTCCTTGTCCTTGCCATTTCGCTGGGTTCGGGGGCGATCGGCGGTGCAGAAGAAGATGGATCGGCCGAATTCCTCCTGTCGTACCCGGTCAGCCGCCTCCGGTTTCTTGCGGGCCGGTTCGCGGGAGTCTTCGCCGTCATTGCTGCCCAGACCGTCGTCCTGCTGGCGGCGAACTTCGCCCTCTGCCCGCTCTTCGGGGCGCTCGACGGGGTCAGTGCGGGAGGACTCGTGACGGCCTGCCTCGGCTGCGGCGCGCTGGCCTTGCTGCACGCTTCGATTGCCTTCGCTGCCGGGGCCTGGTTCGGACGCCGCACACCGGCCATCGCCATCGCCAGCGCCGTAGCAGCCGGCGGCTACGTCCTCCTTGGGTTGTTCTCGGCCATCGATACGCCTGGCGCCGTGCGCAACCTGACCCCCTGGTACTGGTTCCTCCACGAAAACATGCTGGTCAACGGCCCGAACCTCAGCAGCTGGCTCCCGGCCGTCCTCCTGTCCCTCGCGGTCGCGGCCGCCTCCGTTCCGCGTTTCCTCTCCCGCGACCTTCGCTGAGTGTCCACGGCGGACATCGGGGTGAACCCTCCTTCACGTTTGTGAAGAAACCGACAGAACACTGTTTGAAGCCCTCAAGAAACGTCTGCAACCTGTCGTCACCTCAGATGTAACCGTTTTGGAGGGAGCAGCACCATGACGAACACCGCCCAGTCACCCGAGAGCAACGAACGGCAACCAGTCGCTTTCGACCCGCGGACCCGGAAGGTCATGGAGCTACGCAGGCTCGTCCGCGAGGGCCGCTACAAGCCCGATCCCGCCGAAGTTGCGCACGCCATCCTCCGCGAGTGGACGGCGGCTGAACAGTCCGAAACGGCGCGCCGCGCGCAGACCTTCGCCGAGCGCTTCATCGTCGCCCCGGCAGCACCCGCCCCGTCCGGCGACGTCGCCCTGCCCGCCTGACCGGGGCCGTTGACCGCCGGAGGCTGTAGAGTTCGCGCTGTGGAGCCGAATCCGGAACTGCCGTATTGGCTGGCGTTACGCCGGGCGGGCCTCGGGTCCACGAACTTCGCCCTCCTCCTCGCCACGTTCAAAACGGTCGAAGCCGCCTGGGCTGCCTCGCCCGAGGCGCTGGCTGCCGCCGGTATCGACCGTCAGTACGTCCGTGCCGTCGCCAAAGCGCGCAGCACGTTTGACCCGGACGCCGAGCTTTCGCTGATGGAACGGCACGGTGCGCGCGCCCTCACCTGGCTCGACGACGCCTTTCCCAAGAGCCTGCGCGACATTCCCCAGAGCCCGCCGGTCCTCTTCGTCCGCGGCGACGCAGGCCCGGAGTTCGAACAGGCCGTCGCGGTCGTCGGCACCCGCCACGTCACGCCCTACGGGCGGCAGGCGGCGGAGCAGTTCTGTTCGGTGCTGGCCACCTCCGGGGTGGCGATCATCAGCGGCCTCGCTCGCGGCGTTGACGCCATCGCCCACCGGGTCGCCATCGAAAACGGCGCGCCCACGGTGGCCGTGCTCGCTGGCGGCATCGACCAGGTCTACCCGCGCGAAAACGCCGGCCTCGCCGAGCGCATCGTCGAGAACGGCTGCCTCGTGAGCGAGTATCCGGTGGGCATCCCGGCGCGCCGGGACTACTTCCCGCGAAGGAACCGCATCCTCTCCGGGCTGGCGAGCGCAACACTGCTGGTCGAAGCCGGTGAAGGCAGCGGCGCGCTGCACACCGCAAACTGGGCGTTCGAACAGGGCCGCGACGTCTTCGCCATCCCCGGCAGCATCTTCAGCCGCCAGAGCCAGGGCACAAACCAGCTCATCCGCGAGAACACGGCGAAGCTCGTCGCCACCCCAGAGCAGCTCTGCCAGGAGCTCAACCTGCGGAGCAGCGGCGCACAGCCGCCAATACGGTTCGAGGCGCCCCAGCCCGCGCTCTTCGAACGCCCCGAGGCGCCGCCGGCGCCGAAACCAGCCACCAGGGCTGCAGACTCCCATCCGCTTATCCGGCTCCTCGCCGATGGCCCCTTGCACATCGATGAAATCGCGCGGGCTGCCGGCCAGCCGATAGCCGAAGTGAGCGCCGCGCTCCAGATCCTCGAACTCGAAGGCCGTGTCCGCAGTGCCGGTCCAATGACCTACGCCAGCGCCTGATCCCGCCGTTCTGGGGCAGTTCTGGCGGGTGGACTGGACAGAGATCGAAATCCCTCTCTACTCTCGAAAAACGCGCCGGTCGAACTACACCGGCGAAAGGTTAGATTCGTTGGCAGCTGTCACACCCCGAAAGCGGGCCGCTCACGCCCCTTCGACTCCGCGAAAGTCCACCTCGACGGGGCGCCCGCGGCGTGCCGCCGATACATCGGCTCCCGCCGCCACCAGCCGCGGCAAGCACGCGCAGAACCTGGTCATCGTCGAGTCCCCGACGAAAGCGCGCACCGTCCAGAACATCCTCGGCGACGACTACGAAGTCATCGCCTCGGTCGGCCATGTCCGTGACCTGCCGCCCTACGGCTACGGTGTCGCCGACGTCAACAAGATGGACTTCCGCCCGAAGTACGTCGTGGTCAAGGACAAGAACCGCGGCGTCGACAAGGCAGACATCATTGCCGACATCGCCAAAGCGGCGAAGCGCGCAAAGCGGGTCTTCCTCTCCACCGACCCCGACCGCGAAGGCGAAGCGATCGCCTGGCACATCAAGGAAGCGGCGGAGATCCCGGACGACAAGGTCACCCGCGTGGTGTTCCACGAGATCACAAAGCCCGCGATCGAGGAGGCCTTCGCCGAAGCGGCGGGCCACAGCGATTCCGGAGACGCCGCGCCGGCTCGCAAGGGCCCCGGCCTGATCGACATGGACCTGGTGGATGCCCAGCAGGCCCGCCGCGTGCTCGACCGCCTCATGGGCTTCCCGCTCACCTGGTTCGTCCAGAAGAAGGTGAGCCGCGGGGCGAGTGCGGGTCGCGTCCAGAGCGTCGCGCTCGGCCTCATCGTGAAGCGCGAGAAGGAGATCCGCGGCTTCGTGCCGGTCGAGTACTGGACGATCCACGCCGCCCTCGAGAAGGCGTCCCGCGGCTTCGAAGTTGAGCTTGCGACCTTCCCCGGGATGACCCCCAGGTCCTCCATGCACCCGCCATTCCGGGAGGGAGGTCCCTCCATCCCGGACGAAGAACTGGCCCGCGACCTCACCGGGACGTTCCTTCGCTCCGAGTTCGCCGTCAGCTCTGTGAAGCGTGGCGAAAAGAAGCGCAGCCCGGCCCCTCCGTTCACGACGAGCACCTTCCAGCAGGCGGCCGTCAACCGCCTGGGGATGAGTTCCGCGCGGGCCATGGGCATCGCCCAGGAGCTCTACGAGGGTGTTGGCGGCCAGGCCGGCCTCATCACCTACATGCGAACAGACTCGGTGAACATCTCGCCGATTGCCCGGCGCCAGGCCCGCGACTGGGTGGCTTCGCAATGGGGCCGGGACTTCGTCCCCGAAAAGGAGCGCGTCTACGCCACTCGCTCGAAGGGCGCGCAGGAGGCCCACGAAGCCATTCGCCCGACGGACCCAACGGCTACGCCGGCGATGCTCCGCCCGAGCCTGAGCGCCGACCAGTTCAAGGTCTACCAGCTTATCTGGCAGCGCTTCGTCGCCAGCCAGATGAGCGATGCCCGCTACGCAACGATGAAGGTCGAGGTCGAAGCGCGCGAAGGCGCCGCCGTCACCGGGCTCTTCCGGGCCGGCGCCCAATCCCTCGTGTTCGAAGGGCACCTCAAGGCGTACGGCATCGACGCCAACGACCAGCAGGTCGAGGACGAAGAAGACGGGAGCCTGGTGGCCGCCCTGCCAGAACTCGCCGCTGGTGATGTGCTGACGCGCCGCGAAGTCGATCCGCGCCGTCACCAGACGGAGCCGCCGCCGCGCTACACGGAAGCGTCCCTCGTGAAAGCGCTGGAAGAGCAGGGCATCGGCCGGCCGAGCACCTACGCAAGCATCGTCCAGACCGTCATGAAGCGGGATTACGTGCAGCGCCAGGGCCGCCAGCTGGTTCCGCAAGAACTGGGCTTCATCGTCCACGACCTGCTCGAACAACACGTGAAGAAGTACGTCGATGTCCCGTTCACGGGCGCGATGGAGAAGGAACTGGACGAAGTGGCGTCCGGGGAGCGCGACTACGATTCCGTGCTCCGGGAGTTCTGGCCCGAGTTCAAGGGCCAGCTCGATACAGCCGACGACGCCGCCGCGAAGCAGCAGGAAGAGACGGACATCCTCTGCAATGTCTGCGAGCAGGCGAACCTCGTGATCAAGTGGGGACGCAACGGCAAGTTCTTCGCCTGCCCACGCTACCCGGAGTGCTCGAATTCGCTGCCCATGGGTCCCGACGGTCAGCCACTGCTGGTCGCTGCGCCGACGCCGATCGCCTACAGGTGTCCGAAGGACGGCGGCGCGCTCGTCCAAAAGAGCGGCCCCTACGGCGCATACGTGGACTGCGAGAATCGCGAGACCGGCAAGTGTGACTTCCGGGGTGGCGTCCCGGTCGGCGTCCCCTGCCCGGAAGAGCCCGAAACCGGCCAGCTGGTCGAAAAGACGGCGCGCACCGGCAAGCGGGGCACCTTCTACGCCTGCTGGAACTACCCGAACTGCAGCTACACCACGAACTCCCTCGAACCGGGCAAGATGGCCCCGGCACGCCCCCCCGCCGAACGCGAGGAAGCAAACCGCAAGCTGCTCGAACGGAGCGCCCGCGGCAAGGCGGCCTTCGCCAAGCGGAAGGCCAATGCAGCGGCCACCCGCGCCCGCAAGGGCAGCTGAGCCGGCTTACTCGCGCGGGAGGCCCAGTCCCCGGGTGGCGATGACCGAGCGCTGAATCTCGCTCGTGCCGCCTTCGATCGTGTTCGCGACGCTGCGCAGGAGCGTGTACTGGTAGTCCGGCGCTGCCGACCCCGGCCGGCCAGCCTGGCCTTCCATCCCGAGAATCTGCAGTGCGGTCGTGGCGATGCGCTGCTGGAGTTCGGCCCCGAACAGCTTCGCCATCTGCGCTTCTCGCGTGGGGGCGATGCCAGTCTTCTCCTGCTGCGAAGCGATGTAGTAGGCCATGTTGCGCAGCAGCGCCACGCCGATCGCTTCGTCAACGAGGCGATGCTTGATCGCAGGGTCGATGCGCGGCCTCTGTGTGCGCAGGTAGGCGACGAGTTCGTCGACATGCCGCCGCGAACCGGACGTTGCGCCGATCGACGAGCGCTCGAAGTCAAGGCCGACCGCCACGTTGTACCAGCCGCGGTTCTCTTCGCCCACGAGGTTGGCCGCAGGAACGCGCACGTCTTCGAAGAAAATCTCGTTGAACTCGTGTGAACCAGCCATGTTGATGAGTGGCCGCACCGTGATGCCCGGCGTGTCCATCTTGATGGCGAACGTCGAGATGCCCTTGTGCTTCGGCACATCCGGGTCCGTTCGGGCGGCAAGCCAGCCCCAGTCGGCATAGTGCCCGAACGACGTCCAGATCTTCTGGCCGTTGATGATGTAGTCGTCACCGTCACGGACGGCGCGCGTCTGCATCGCTGCAAGGTCACTCCCGGCGCCGGGTTCGCTGTACAGCGTGCACCACAGGTCCGTCCCATCGGCAATGCGCGACAGGTACTGCTGCTTCTGGTCATCGCGCCCGTAGAGCATCACCACCGGGCCAACCCAGGCCACGCCCATGTTCACGGTGCCGGGAACGCGGTGGTACGCCATCTGTTCGTTGAAGATGAGTTGCTGCATCGGCGAAGCGCCGAGTCCGCCGTACTCCTTCGGCCAGGGAAGCGCCAGCCAGTGCTTCGCCGCGAGGCGCGTCATCACCTCGCGCTCCACGGCCAGCCGTTCGGCAAACGTCCCGTGTTCTTCGTTCCAGCCCGCGGGCAGTGCATGCTCAATAAAGTCGATGACCTCGGCCTGGAAGGCCGCCTGCTCGGGGTTCAGGTGAAAGTTCATCCGCTTAGTCCTCGTAGTGCCTGGAGATGTTGACCAGCCGCTTCCGGCCGTGAGGCAGGCGAACAAAGTGTATGCGGATGGAGCCAGTGACTGACACCGACCAGAGACCGGCGAGGTTCCCCGAGAGCGCGTGAATGCGGAGGGAGGGGTGTCGTTCGTTGTTCGCCAGGAGCTCCAGCGTCTTGAGGATCCGAGCGCGGTCCTGGGCCGAGAACTTCTTGTCGGCGAAGTCCCGCAGGCACTGGTCCGACCATGTCAGCGCGTCGAGGTTCACTCCTGGGCGACTTCAGCCATTGCGCGGAGTTCGGCCTCAGTCATCACGCGTTCCCGGCCCTCGCGGAGGTCGCGCAGGCCGCGCTCGATGCTCTCGATGTCCTCCGCGGTGTACGTCCATGCGCCGTCGCGAAGGACCGTCACAACCGGGCGCAGCACGATGCCAAAACCGTCATCTGAACCTTCGACGAGGAACTCGGCCTCGCCCTCGAGGTCCATCGCCTTCCTGATCTCTGCCGGCAGCGTTATGCGGCCAGTCTTGCTCATCCGGACCTTCGTTGTCATTCCGTCATTCTATCGTATTGCCAATGTGGCGGATCTCCGCAAGTGAGCCACCGGCCTGCTCCTGCCGAATCTTCAGAGCAGGAGCACCTGCATGAACTGTCCGGCCTGCGGCTCGAACGTACGTGAAGACGCCCGCGTCTGCCTTGCCTGTGGCGAAGTGCTGAGGGCGAAAGTCGCGCGCGCCGAGCGGCTCGAGGTCGCGCCGGCAGGTGTGCCCGGCTGGGCTGCCTTCGAACCCCGGCCCGCCACACACCAGGCGAGCTATCCCGCTTCGCGCCTCCAGCGAATCATGGCCGCGCTCGTGGACGCAGCGATCCTGGCGCTCCCGGCCGTCGCGCTGGCGGCTCTCACCGGCCATGGCCCGTGGCGGGGCAGCCTCTCGGGCGGCATCGAGATCGATTGGCTCTGGAGCGCCATCCTTATGGTCCTGAACGCCGGGTACTTCATTGGCTTCCCCGCGAGTGCGTGGCAGGGAACGCCGGGGAAGCGTCTCCTTGGCCTGCGCATCGTCACCCTCGAAGGCGAACCCATCACGCTCGTCCAGTCAGTTGGCCGATGGGCTTCCCAGCAGGTCGTCTTTGGCGTGTTCATCCCGCTCGCGATGATGGTCGCGCTCCTTGGCTGCATCGCAGTCCCGGTCGCCATCCTCATCCTGTGCGGCGACGGGCGGTCACCCTGGGATCGCATGGCCGGGACGATGGTCGAAGGCTAAGACCCGGCCGAATCCGGCAACAGATGTCGCGGTGCGGAGAGACCCTGTGGCTTTGGAGGGAAGCCCATGCCGGATGGCGGCAGCGACAACTGCGCGAACTGTATCTTCAACGCCCACTGGGGCAGCTACTTCGACCCCGAACGCGAAGGAAAGCGCGCACGGGTCGCCCAATGCGTCCTGCGAGGAACCACGACCAACGACCCATGGTGGACTTATTGCGATCTCTTCCACGGTGAGTCTCTCGCGGCGCGCAATGTTCCGTTCCTCGCGGAGGCGCGGCGGGTGATCGAGGAACGGCCGAGCGCGTTCGGCCTCGACCCCGAGCAGGTGCTGGACCTCGTCGGCAAGGTCCAGCGATATCTGACCGAGAACCGCATGTCCCTCCCTCCGGTGATGGCGAACGGCCTTGGCGGCCCCGGCTACCATGGCCGCATCCCCTGGGACGGGCCTACCGCCCCCGTCGCAAGGGCCACGGCAGGCGAATGCACCACGTGCGCCGCCCAGGCGGAGAGCACCGTCCGCATCGAACCGCCGGACGTGGGCGCCACGCTGGTCTTCTGCTCGGATGCCTGCTACCTCGCGTGGTGGCGAACCCGCCACCCTGATCCGCCGGGCTGGCGGAACGGCCCTCCGGTGGTGGCCGGCCGGCTATGAACGGCCGCGGCCTATAATCCCTTCGTGCCTGCACCTGCCGCCTCTTCCAAGCCCCGCCTCGTCGTCCTCGACTCTCACGGCATCCTCTTCCGCGCCTACTTCGCGATGGCGAACTCGGACAACCCGCTGATGTCCTCGAAAGGCGAACTGACCTTCGCCACCCACGGGTACGCCGAGACGCTCATCCGCGTGCTCGACCTGCTGAAGCCCACCCATATCTGCGCCGCATGGGACGCCGGCGGGCCGACCTTCCGCCACGAAGCGAGCGTCGACTACAAGGCAACGCGCCGGCCTACGCCGCCCGAACTCCTCACCCAGATGCAGCGCGTCCGCGAGATGCTCGACGCCTTCAGCATCCCCATCTTCGAAATGCCCGGCTATGAAGCCGACGACATCGCCGGCACCATCGCAAAGCAGGTCGCGGCCACCGGGATGGAGGTCTACATCGCCACGCTGGACACCGACCTCGTCCAGCTCATCGGCCCGAACATCAACCTCTTCATGTTCCGCCCCTACCAGCGTGACGTGGTCGACTACAACGAAACGCGCGCGGCCGAACGATACGGCTTCAGCCCGAAGTACATGATCGACTACAAGGCCCTCAAAGGTGACACGAGCGACAACGTCGAGGGCATCCGCGGCATCGGCGAAAAGACCGCGACCGACCTCATCCGCCAGTTCGGCAGCGTCCCGGAGATCTACGAGAACATCGAACTGACGAAAGGCGCACTCAAGCAGAAGCTTATCGACGGCCGCGAAACCGCATTCCGCAACCTCGACCTCGTCACCATCCACACGGACCTGCCGGTCGACTTCGACCTCGAGAAATGCCGGCTGCGTGACTTCGACCGCGACCGGGTGATGGCGCTCTTCCGCGAACTCGAGTTCCGCGTGCTCGCCCAACGCCT
>JBDHWA010000058.1:0-9255 GCA_039809945.1 Dehalococcoidia bacterium
GGGGTCGGCGTGTCCGTCGGGGTTGGCGGCGGACCGCTGGGAGTCGAAGCGCTTGCAGCCGTACTCCCGCTGCCAGAGCCGGGGAACCAGAGGGGTCCGTCGCTCAGCGGCGTGCCCGGCGGGATGTGGAAGTCGAGGTAGTCCTCCGGGTTGACCGGCGTGTCGAGCCAGCGGATTTCGAAGTGGAGATGCTCCCCGGTGGAAAAGCCGGTGCTGCCGCTGATGCCGATCACAACTTCGGGGTTGACGGCGGCCCCGACGCTCACATTCATCTTGCTGAGGTGGCCATAGAGCGTGCTCCAGCCGCCGCCGCAGTCGACGAAGACGTGGTTGCCATACGTGCCGTTGTAGCTCGCATCTGAAACGGTCCCGGTGCAGGCGGCGTAGACGTTGCTGTGGCTGAGCCCTTCGAGCGCGAGGTCGATACCGCCATGGATGAGGCCGGCCCCGCGGTTACGCGCGCCGTAGCGGTCGGTCACCTTGCTCCAGGCCTTGAGCGGCATCGTGAAGCGGCTGTTCGAAGCCGAAGACACCACGTCCGAACCCGGCAGTTTCTCCTGCGCCGGTTCGGGGACGGCGCCTTCGTTCGTGATGACCTGCTGCTGGCCCTGAGTCGAAGTGCTGCCCGGCGTGTTCCCGGTGGCGGAAGTGCCGGCGGGCGCTTCAACAGCGGCATCGGCCACACGCTGGCGGCCAGTGGTATCGCTGGGCGAGCGGGCAGCGAGGATGGCCGCGATACCGGCCATCAGTGTGGCAGCCAGCAGGATCTTGACGGCATGCGTCCCCGGCAACCCCTTCTTCACAATCCCTCGCATCCTTTTCAACTTCGGCCGAACCGCCCTAAGCGGCCAGTCCGGGAGGTCCGGATTCTTACCGGGGGTTTCCCCGATGCGTCTCCGTGGCCGGGCTCACACGCTGCCGCACGCTTCCCGGTTACACTGTCTCGAATGCCCATCATTGAAACGCGCGGGCTGGTGAAACGTTACGGCCGGACGGTCACGGCCCTGAACGGCCTCGACCTCACGCTCGAACCGGGCATCATCGGCCTCGTCGGAGCGAACGGGGCCGGCAAGAGCACCTTCATCAAGATCCTCCTCGGCCTGCTCGATCCGACCGAGGGCTCCGCCAGCGTCCTCGGTTACGACATCGCCAAGGACGGCCCGGTGCTCCGCCAGTTCGTCGGCTACATGCCGGAACACGACTGCCTCCCCGGCGACGTGAGCGCGACCGAGTTCGTGGCCCATATGGCCCAGATCAATGGCCTGCCCCGTTCGGCCGCGCGCGAACGGACTGCTGAAACGCTCCGCCACGTGGGCCTGTTCGAAGAGCGCTACCGGGAGATCCGCGGCTACTCCACGGGTATGAAGCAGCGTGTGAAGCTCGCCCAGGCGCTCGTCCACGACCCGCGCATCCTTTTCCTCGATGAGCCGACGAACGGCCTCGACCCGGCGGGCCGCGATGAGATGCTGGACCTGGTGCGCCGCACCGGGACCGAGTTCGGCATCTCCATCGTCATGGCATCCCACCTGCTCGGCGAGATCGAACGCGTCTGCGAGCACCTCGTCGTGATCGACGGCGGCAACCTCAAGCGCTCCGGCCCCATCGGTGAGTTCACGGCCAGCACAGGCACTCTCGCTGTCGAGATCGATGGCGATGCCGGGGCGCTCGAACGTTCGCTCGAAGCAGCGGGGCTGACCGCCGCGCGCGAAGGCCGCCTCGTCCTCGTCGCCCTCGACGGCGATCAGGCGTACGACCTCATCCGCGACGCCTGCGACGACCTTGGCCTTGGCCTCGTGCGCATTGAACGGCGGCGCCAGAACCTCGAAGACATCTTCCGGGAACAGGCGCCCGCCGAGGAGGCCGCGCATGCAGCAGGCTGAACGCAGCGGCAACATTTACGACCTCGGCTACCGCGGGTACGACGGCCTCCGGCTCGGCCGCAAACACGCCATCTCGTCGCTCTACTTCTATACCCTCCGCAGCGCGTTCGGCCTTGGCCGCCGCCCGGGCAGCAAGATCATCCCGATAGCCATCGCGATCATCGCGTTGATCCCGGCGGCCGGCCAGCTGGCGATTGCGGCGCTCGTCTCGGATGTCGAGGTCTACACGCCGTCGAACTACTTCGCCTACATCGAAGTCCCGGTCGCGCTCTTCTGCGCTGCCATCGCCCCGGAAATCTGCGGGCGCGACATGCGCCAGCGCACGCTCTCGCTCTATTTCTCGCGTGCGCTCCACCGCCGGGACTACATCCTCGCCAAGCTGGGTGCGTTCGCTACCGCATTGACCGTTCTCACGCTCTTCCCGCAGGCGGTGCTCGTCATCGGGAACGGCCTCGCGAGCAAGGACCTCTGGGGGTACGTCCAGGACAACTGGGCCGAACTGCCCCGCACCATCGCGTCCGGGTTGTTCATCGCCGCCGTTGTGGCGAGCGTTTCACTGGCCATCGCCACCCAGACCTCGCGGCGGGCCTACGCGACGATCGCCGTGGTCGCATGGTTCCTCGTCACCTTCCCTATCGGCGGCATCCTCGTCGAGGTCAGCCACGACACCGGGCGGTACGCGCTCTTCCTGAGTCCCTTCGAGTTCATCCACGGCGCGACGCTCTGGATCTTCAACGCGTCGCCCGGCGTGGACACGTCGATGGACCTCGCCAACTTCCCGCAGTGGGTCTATCCGCTCGTGGCGCTCGCCTACGGGATTGCGGGCTTCGCGTTCGTCGTCCGCCGCTTCGACAGGATCAGCGCGTGACCGAACCAGCACCGCCACCGGCCATCGAATGCGACCACGTCTCCCGCTGGTACGGGAACATCGTGGCCGTCAACGACATCTCGTTCTCGCTATCGGCCGGGATTACCGGTCTGCTCGGACCAAACGGCGCCGGGAAATCGACGATGCTGCACATGCTGGCAGGTTTCCTCCAGCCCTCTGCGGGGGCCGTGCGCGTGCTCGGTCAGCCGGCGTGGGGCAACCCCGAGATGTACCGCCAGGTTGGCCTCGTCCCCGAGCGCGAGGCTGTCTACCCGTTCCTCACCGGATACGAGTTCGTCCTCGACAGCGCCCGGCTGCACCACCTGCCAGACCCGGAGGACGCGAGCCTTCGCGCCATCCGCATGGTCGAACTCGAAGACGCCATGGGCCGCGCCACCGGCGGGTACTCGAAGGGGATGAAGCAGCGCATCAAGATCGCCGCCGCGCTCGTCCACGAACCAACCGTCCTGCTCCTCGATGAGCCGTTCAACGGCGCCGACCCGCGCCAGCGCCTCCACCTCATGAGTCTCCTGCGGGATATGGCGGCCGCCGGCAAGACGATCGTCTTCTCGTCCCACATCCTCGAAGAGGTGGAGCGGCTGGCCGAAGAGGTGCTCGTCATCGTCTCCGGCCGTCTGGCCGCCTCGGGCGACTTCCGTGAGATTCGCCGCCTCATGACGGACCGGCCGCACACCTTCACCGTTCGCGCGAGCGATAACCGCAGGCTCGCCGCCAGCCTCGTCGCCGATCCCTCGGTCTACGGGGTCGAAATGCAGGGCTCGGAACTCCAGGTGCGCACGTCCGAGTTCGCCGCCTTCACGATGGCAGTCGCCGGTGTGGCCCGCCGTTCCGGAGTCACCATCTTCGAAATGCGACCGACCGACGAGTCGCTCGAGAGCGTCTTCTCCTACCTGGTGAAGCGATGATCGACGCCACGATCGTGCGGCTGACGATGCGCCAACTGCTGGGCCAGAAGCGCACCCTGCTGATGCTCGGGTTCGCACTGATCCCGGTGCTCATCGCCCTGCTTTACCGCCTGAACGGCGACCACCGGGCGAACGACCCGCAGGAGTGGACGGCGCAGGTCGCACTCGGCAGGCTCGTCGTCGGGCTGACGCTGCCGTTCACCGCGCTCGTCTTCGGGACAGCCGCCCTTGGCACCGAGTTCGAAGACGGCACAGCGGTCTACCTGCTTTCGAAACCAATCCCGCGCTCCACGATCGTAATGTCGAAACTGCTCGTCGCATGGGCGGCGACCTGCGTGGTGACGCTCATCGCCGCGATCCCATCGGGCTACATCGGGCTTTCGGGCGAATCCGGCGGAGGCATCGTCGCCGCGTTCGCTGTGGCGGTCATCGCCGGATCGCTCATCTACTGCGCCGCGTTCCTCTGGCTCAGTATCGCCACCAGCCGCGCACTCATCGCGGGCCTGCTCTACGTGTTCATCTGGGAGGGCGTTGTCGTCAACCTTTTCCGCGGCGTGCGCATCCTCTCGGTCCGCCAGTACACGCTGGGCATCGCGGGCCAACTCGCGAACGTGTCCGAGCGCATCTTCAACCCCCGGCTCGAAGGACCGCAGGCGCTGCTCCTCGGTACGATCGTGACGGCGGTCGCCATCTTCCTTGCTTTCCGTGCGCTCAAGCGCTGGGAGATCGGCGAGGCGAGCTAACCCGGGCTTTTCGCCGGGCCTGTGCCTGCCGATACAATTCGCTCCATGCCCGCCGAGAAACGCCAGACCTGCTGGGGCCTCGCCGATGAGTTGATGGCCCAGTACCACGACCTCGAGTGGGGCGTGCCCTGCCACAACGACCGCGAGCTGTTCGAACGCCTCATGCTCGAAGGTTTCCAGGCCGGCCTCTCCTGGTCGACCATCCTGAACAAGCGCGAGAACTTCCGCGCCGCCTTCGACGACTGGGTGCCGATCCTCGTCGCGCGCTACACCGACGACGACATCGAACGGTTGCTCGCCGACCCCGGGATCGTGCGAAACCGGCTCAAGGTGGTGGGAGCGGTGCGCAACGCGCGGGCCTTCCTCCAGGTCCAGGATGAGTACGAGTCTTTCGACGCCTACATCTGGCAGTTCGCGCCGCGCGTCATGCCCGATGCGCCGATCCCGGCGAGCTGGAAGGAGATCCCGGCGCGCACCGAAGAGTCAGACGCAATGTCGAAAGCGCTGCAGAAGCGCGGCTTCACCTTCGTCGGCTCAACCATCTGCTACGCCTTCATGCAGAGCGTGGGCATGGTGAACGACCACCTCGCAGGCTGCCCCGCCCGGAATGCCGTCGCCCACCGGACGCTGGAGGGCCGGCAGGCCAGCTTCTGAGAGCCTTCTTTACCATCCGGCCCGGGCATCGTTAGAATCCCGCGCATTCTTCGCCGGAGCGCAATCGCTTCCGGGGGACGGTGCGGATGGCGGCCCAGAGCTTCGGTCAACTGCTCAAGTCCTTTCGCCTCGCCAGGGGCCTGACCCAGGAAGCGCTCGCGGCCCTGGGGTCGACATCCCCCGCGTCCATCAGTTCGTACGAAGAGGGCCGCCGGGTGCCCGACGCTTCGGTGGTCGACCGGCTCGCAGCCGCCCTGCAACTCGGCCCGGACGACCACAACCTCCTTCGCCAGACGGCCGGGCTGCGCGGGCTGCCGGGCGACTTCGAGTCGGCGTTAAAGCGCGGCCGCGGCCCGGTCGACACCGTCTGGGACGAGGTGCAGGCGACCCCGTGGGTCACTCTCATCGTCAACGAACGCCGGGAGATCATCGCCTGGAACGGCCTCGCCAACCGGACGAGCGAGCGCGACCTCGGCGAACTGAGCCAGTTCGAACGCGGGCTCCTGCGGATGGCCGCCACTCCCTACTTCGAACGCCACCTTCGCAACTGGGACGAGCTTATCGGGCGGCTGATTTCCATTTTCAAGGCGGAAGGCAGCGACCTGAGCACCGGCGAGACAAACCAGTGGGTCACGGCCATCCTCGAAAGCATCACCCGCGAAGACCCCGGGTTCCTCCCGCCAATCTTCGACCTGTTCGTTTCGACACAGGCCTGGCGCGAGGAGGATCGGAACGTCCACCGGGTGAAGTGGCGCCTCGACGACGGTACGAACCTGCTGTTCTGGGGCGCGTTCTGCGACTGGAACAGCTACGACGGCGCCTGGGCGTTTGACTGGCACGCAGCGAACAGCGAAACCGCTGCGTGGGTGCAGGACGCGGTGCAGGCCGGCGGCCACGAATCTGCACGACCGGAACTCCTCTCCTTCGGCGAGACCATCCGGCAGGAACGGGCCACGGCCCGGATGTCGATGCGGCAGCTTGCCGAGGCAACTGGGCTCGGCGTTTCGACGATCACGGCCTACGAGTCCGGCCGCCGCAACCCGTCGCGTGTCGCGGTCATCGCGCTCTGCCGGGCGCTCAACCTGGATGGCTACTCCACGAACCGCTTCCTCCGCGAGTTCGACCACGAAGAGGAGCCGAGCGACTGGGCGAGGTGGATTGCGGGCGCCACACCGGTCGGCACGTATCGCAACCGGAACGCACTGCACGCCACCAGCCTGCAGGCGTTCAAGGCCGCCTGCGACGGGCTGCAGTGGCCATCGGTCCTGCTGGACGCCGGCTGCCACGTGGTCCACGCGAATCCGCTCGCCCAGCGGCTGGTCCCGCTCCGATCGTTCGCGCCGCTGAACGGGCGGCCCGGGCCGCACCTCCTGCAACTCATGGTGAGTCGCCAGTTCACGGAGGCCCTGGGGAACTGGGACGAAGTCGCCGGGGTGATCCTGCCGGGCCGCCTTGAGCCGCTTGTCCTCAATGCACCACGCGACGCCTCGGCGAACAACCTGATGGACGTGGCCCGGGAGCTCATTCGCACCGAGAGGGACGGCATCGACCGCGTCGCGGACGTCTGGCGGAGTTCTCCGGGGTTCACGAGCCTGCGGCGGCCGGGCGTGCCGTTCCACTGGACCACCCCGTCGGGCGACCAGCTGGCGTTCAACTGCGTCATTGCGGGGGTCACTCCGGCGGACCCGTACAAGGCGCTGGACCTCTTCCCCGCAGACCCGGCAACCTTCCGCTGGCTAAACCGGGGCTAACTCGTACGGGTGTAGCAGATCGGGACTTCCTCGTCGCATTCGGAGCCGGGAGAGTACGCCCGCGGACGCAGCGCGCCAGCAGGGGCCGACGCAGCAGCCGAAGCCATTGGGCGGACCAAGAGGGCCGGGGCTCACCAACCCCGGCCTTTTCTTATTCCCACACCGGCGAAGCGCCGACCGTCACCGGCCGTGCTTCGCCGGTTTTGGTGTCCAGCAGCCAGGTGAGCTGGAAGCCGTCCTTGTTGTCCGGGTTTTCCCACGTGGCGAAGCTGACCAGGCCCGGAGCGGCGAGGCGGATGTCAGAGACCGTGAAGAAGGGGATGAGGCGGCGACCGCTGCCGTCGATGCGGCTGATGGTGATGCCGTTGCCGCCCTTCTCGGCGAACGATTCGTGCCAGATGACGGTGTTCGCATCAAGCCAGGCAGTGAGGACGCCAACCGACCCGCCGCACTTGCCTCCCACTGCGATCTGGCGGGCCCGCGGGATGCGCGAGACCGCGCCGCTGGCCAGGTCCACCACGACGATGTCGCCCTGGAAGGGACTCGACAGCAGCTTCGTCCCGTCGCTGGTGAGCACGAGTTGGCCCCAGGCGATTTCGGACCCGGCCGGCTGCTTCGGGACGATGACGCGCGCCCGGCCGTCGAGCCAGACCTGCTTGAGCGCGCCGTCCTCGACCACGTAGAGCGATTCGCCGTCTGGCGCCCAGGCCGTCGTCCACCAGCTATTCGTCTTGTCGGTAAGCGGGTGGATGACGCCTTCAGCCGGGTCGAGCCAGGCGACGGTCCAGGTGCACTGCTGCGGGCAGTTCGTGTTCACCCGCACGAGTACACGGTTGGAAGCGCTCCAGGAGGCGAAGTAGGCCTGGGGATACTCGCGCTCGGCGCCGGTTGCGATGTTGCGAACGATGAGGGTGGGCACGTAGCCCTTTTCGCCGCCGAACGCGGCCCACCTGCCATCCGGTGAGAGGCTCGGAGCGACGTCGCCGAGCCCGCGGAGGACCGCCTGGATGGATGGCAACGGCGTGACCTCGCCCTCGTCCGTGACGCGGGCGAGCCGTGCGGTCTCGCCGTTATAGGTGCTGACGGTGACGGCGGAGAACGGACCGAAGCCGGCGGCGGCGCCCGGGGCCGGCTGCACGTATTCGAGCGCGACCCAGCCTTCGCCGAGGGCGTACCGCCAGGTGTGGCCGTCAGCCTCGCGGGGTTCGCCGTAAAGCCAGAGGAGGAAGCCTTCTGGCACGCAGGTCCGCGGGTCGGACTGGAAGGTGGTGCCCGGCACAGGACGCACATTCAGGCAGTCCCCGTCGCCGGTGTGGACGCGGAACGGTTCGGCGGCGAGCGGGCCGAACGGCTTCCCGGCCGGGGGCGTCTCGGCGGGCGGCGCGATGGATTCCGGCGTGGGCGACGGCGTTGGCGGCGGCGAAGGCATCGCGGTTGGCGTTGCCGTCTTCGGCGGCGGGTTTTCGGCGCGGCTCCCGGTGGCAGCGAGGCCGAGCACGCCCAGGATCGCGGCAACCACCACCATCGCCGAACCGGCAATCACGACCCTCTTACGCGCGTACCTGGACATCGTTCTCTCCGCGGAGCTGCATTTCCGGTATGACCGGCGAAGCGCTGCTCTCTTACCTGACGTTCCCGGGCGCGGAAAAGTTCCCGAACGGCAAGCTGGTCAAGAATCGACGGTGGTCGCGGAGGTCAGTCGGGACCGTGGGCCCGGCCGGAAAGCGCGGTTGGCGTGATTCGCCATGCGTACATGCCCAGCCGATCGAACCGCTCTTGCAGGAGCGCCGCCGCCCACTCTGGCGCATCCTTGAGCCTCGACTGCAGTTGGACGGCGAACGGCCCGAACTCGAGCGGGTCGGCCACGTGCTCCCATCTCCCCTGCCCGGAGACGCTCGCCCACTCCCAGGGGCCGGTGACCACCGAGCTGTCGACCTGGAAGGCGACCGCCGGGTTGGCTTCGCCCAGGCGCGTCTTCCGGCCGGGGGTCGTCAGGCCGCAGAGCGCGCCTTCGAACCAGGTGTAGAAGACGGGAACGAGGAAGTGTTCGTCTCCGGCGTGGAAGGCGATGCGGACGATGCGCTCCTTCTCGAGCACGAGGTCCACCTGGTCCGGTGTGAGGTCGGCGAAGCCCATTGGGTGCAACGGTACGGCCCGCTACTGTGTGCCGGAAGTGCGCCCGCGCACCGTGGAGGCTCTATGCCGGGCTTTGACCTTGCCGTGATCGGCGCTGGCGCCGTGGGGTCGGCGGCCGCCTATGCGGCGGCGCGCGCTGGCAAGCGGGTCGTCCTCTTCGAGCAGTTCGCCGTCGGCCATGAACGGGGCAGCAGCCACGGCGAGAGCCGGATCATCCGCCATTCCTACGCGAGCGCTGCCTACGCCTCGCTTGCCCCGGCGGCGTTCCAGGCATGGCGCGAACTCGAAGCGCGCTCC
>JBDHWA010000059.1:0-9179 GCA_039809945.1 Dehalococcoidia bacterium
ATCGGCTTCGCGGTCGGCAGCGACATCGCGAAGGCCGTCTTCGAGCAGATCAAGGCGAACGGCAAGGTGAACCGCGGGTTCCTCGGCATCCAGGGCTTCGAAGCGCTCCGCCCGGCGAAGGCCAAGGACATGGGCCTGCCCGACGGGACGACCGGCATCGTCCTCTCCACCGTCGTCAACGGCAGCCCCGCCTGGAACGCTGGGCTGCGCAGCAATGACGTCGTCTCCCGCCTCGGCAACACCGACCTGACCACCGAAACCGACCTTGCCGTTGCGCTGGTGAAGCAGGGCGCCGGCCAGAAGGTGAAAGTCGAGTACTGGCGGGACGGCAAGCAACAGACCACGGAGATCACGCTCGGGACGCCGCCAGCCAACTAAACGCGCCCTCCTCTCCTGACGAAGCCTCCCGCCCCCGCGGGAGGCTTCGTCGCGTCCGGGCGCGTAGGCTAGGCAGGGTCATGGCCCCGCAACGCATCGTCTCACTCGTCCCCAGCCTGACCGAACTCCTTTTCTGGCTCGGCGTGGGCCACCGCGTCGTCGGCCGGACGAAGTTCTGCACCGAGCCGGCCGGCGAAGTCGAGCGCGTGCCGGCGTTCGGCGGCACCAAGGATCCCCAGGTCTCGCGCATCATCGCGCTCCAACCTGACCTTGTCATCGCGAACAAGGAAGAGAACCGGCAGGAAGACGTGGAGGCCCTCGAGTCGGCTGGTCTGCGCGTCCTCCTCACCGACCCGAACACGATCCCCGAAACCCTGAAAATGATCTTCGTCATCGGCGAGCAAGTTGGCGCAACGGGGATGGCCCAGACCCTCGCATTCGAGGTCGCCCTCTCCGCAGCGGCGTCACACCGTCCCAGGAAGATCCGCGCCTGCGTGGTGGTCTGGCACAACCCCCTGATGGTGCTCGGCGGCCAAAGCTACGGGACCGCGATCCTCCAATCCTGCAACGTCGAGAACGTCTTCGCGAACCGGCCCCGCTACCCTTCGGCCACGCTCGACGAAATCCGGGCGCTCGCGCCGCAGCTCATCCTTCTCCCCGACGAGCCGTTCCCGTTCGACGAAAGCCACGCCCGCCTGTACGGCGAGATTGCCCCGACGCGCGTCATCGATGGCAAATTGCTCTGGTGGTACGGCCCCCGCATCCCTGACTCCCTGCACGAACTCTCCGAGTTGCTGGCGGAGTACCGCTGATGGAAGACGTTCGCATCGTGGCGCCTGCGCAGTTCGGGCGGGCATGCCTTGAGGCGCTGCTGACAGCTGTCGAAGGCGTCGCCCGGCCGGTTGTTGGCCTGCCGACCGGCAACACGCCCGTCGCGCTTTACGAAGCTCTGCAAACCGCCGTGCGCGAACGCCGTGCCGACGTCTCTGACTGGGTCCTGGTCGCCATCGACGAATACGGCGGGCCGCACGAGCACCCATGCTCGAACCGCGCCTTCTTCGCGCGTTACTGGGACACGATCCCCGGCGCACCGCCGGTGGAGCAGTTCGACCCCGAAGCGCCTGACATCGCTGCTGAGTGCCGCCGGATGGACGACTCCGTGGTTCGCGCCGGCGGCCTCGACGTCGCCCTGCTCGGCATTGGGATGAACGGCCACCTCGCCTTCAACGAACCGGGCAGCACCCCGGCCAGCCAGACGCGCCGGGTTGACCTGCACGAGTCATCCATCCTCAGCGGCGCGCACTGCTGGGGCGAAGAAGCGCCGCACTGGGGCGTCACCCTGGGGCTCGACCGGCTCCTCGCAGCGCGCACAGTCCTCGTCATGGCAAACGGCGAGGCGAAGGCAGCCATCGTTGCTGCTGCACTCCGGGGCCCACGCACATCGGACTGTCCCGCCAGCTTCGTGCGCAATGCCGCACGGCCGGTGTGGGTGCTCGATGAAGGCGCTGCCAGGCTCCTGCGCGGCTGACCGAGTCGTTCGCCTCAGCGGCCGTCGTAGGCGATGTTGCCGCGGCAGATGGTCAGCTTAACCCGGAAATCGCCATCCATCAGCACGAGGTCCGCGTCCATACCGCGGTCCAACCGGCCCTTCCGGTTCGCCGCGCCCGCAATCTGCGCCGGGTTCGTCGAACAGATTCGGAACGCCGTCTCAGCGGGGATACCGAAGAACTGCATCGCGTTCCGGAAGTGCTGGTCGAGCGTTTCGACACTGCCCACAATCGTGCCGTCGGCCTTCGCGGCCTTGCCGCCGGACACGGTGACTTCCTCGCCTGCGAACCGGCCGGTGAGCGCGTCCATCCCGGCGAGGTGCAGGTTGTCCGTCACCACAACGGTCCGCGACGCACCGAGTGTCCGGTATGCCATCTGAAGCGTCTCGACGCCGACGTGCGCGCCATCGCAGATCAGCTCGCAGGTCGCCGAATCCTGCAGCAACGCAGCCACGATCGGCCCGCCCTCGCGGTGGTGAATCGGCCGCATCGCGTTGAAGAGGTGCGTCACGTGGCGGATGCCCGAATCGAAGCCCGCGCGCGCCTGCACCACCGTCGCGTCGGTGTGGCCCATTGCCGGGATGGCACCGCTGCTCGAAATGGCGACCGCGAGGTCGAGCGCAAGCGGCAGTTCGGGCGCCATCGTGACTTGCCGGATGTGGCCGTTCGCCGCCGCCTGGAAGCGCAGGTACTCCTCCCGCACCGGGGGCCGCAGCATCCGCGGGTGAAACGCGCCGTGCCGTTCCGGGTTGATGAACGGCCCCTCCAGGTGGAACCCGAGTACTTCTGCGCCCTCTGTCTTGCCCACAAGCGGGGCCAATGCCGCGAAGATGCCCACCGTGTCCTCGGCGTCCCGGCCGATGGTGCTGACGAGGAACGAAGTCACCCCGTTGCGCGGCGCCCAGCGCGCGTAGTCGCGGATGCGCTCCTGGTCCTGGGTAAAGAACGCGTGTCCCCCGCCGCCGTGGACGTGTACGTCGATCAGCCCCGGGCCGACGGTGAGCCCGGTCGCGTCGATGACGTCAGCGTCGGCCTCCTGGAGGTCGCGGCCAATCGCGACGATGCGGCCTTCGTGGCAGAGCAGATCGGCGCGCAGCGGCCCCGACGGCACGGCGAGGACGCCGTTTCGAATCAGCAGGTGACGTGGCATGTGGCTTTACGCGCTCCTTGACCGGGGCTGGGGCCGCTCCTACGGTTGCCCCATCTCGCGTGAGCTAGCCCCTGATGAGCGTTCGAATCTCCCGCCGCACCGGGTGGGTGGCGGCCATTATTGGCGTCACCCTCGGGGCTGTCTACCTCTCGCTCCTCAGCTACCAGGCGGTGGACCAGTACCTCTTTCCCGCCAATGAACTGAAGCTCCCGGCAGTTTCCGTCTCTATCCCTGCAACCAACATCGGCGTCGATGTCACCCTGCCCGGCGTGGCCACGACAGGGCGTGAGCCATGGCGGCCGACGGATCGCATCAACATCCTCGTCCTCGGCCTGGATCGCCGCCCCTGGGAGCCGGTCGATGCCAGCTTCCGCAGCGACACGATGTTCGTCGCGAGCATTGACAAGCACGCGGGCACGCTCCAGCTGCTCGCCATCCCACGCGACACCTGGGCGGATATCCCCTACGGCAACACAACCGGCGTCTGGGCCCAGAACAAGATCAACGCCGCCTACAGTTACGGGCAGTTCTACAAGTATCCCGGAGGCGGCGCGGCTGCTGCGGTCGCCGCCGTCGAACACAACTTCAACATCGATATTCACCACTTCGTCGTCATCGACTGGGTCGGCTTCGTCCAACTCATCGACGCGATTGGCGGCATCGACGTGAACGTGCCAGAGGCCATCTCCGACTTCGGGACTGACGTGCTCGATTCATTCCCGAACCAGACGGTCAGCCCCGGGCAACAGCACATGGACGGCACGAAGGCGCTGGGCTACTCGCGCGTCCGCACCGACGGTGACCTGAAGCGCATCGAGCGGCAGCAAATCGTCATCCAGGCCGTCGCCAACAAATCCATCAGCCTCGGCCTCATTGCGAAGCTCCCGGACCTCTGGGCCGCTTACAAAGACGCCTTCCGGACTGACATCGACACCGGGATGATCCCCGGCTTCGCCCTGCTCGCGAAACAGATAGACCTGACCAGCATCGGCCACGAGTCACTCGGCCCGGCCATGTACGGCGGCATCTCCGACGATGGCCAGCTCATCCTGCTTTCGGACCGAGACAAGGTGTACGACATCATCGACCGGTTCTTCGCCGACCCTGAAATGCGGGCCGAGGCGCCGGTCGTGGCCCTGCAGTACGCCCCCGGCCAGGAGGCAGCAGCGAAGCAGGCCGAACAGCACATGGCCACGTACGGCATCCCGCCCGAATACATCCAACTCGTGAAAACTGCTGACGCAGGAACGCCCGGCGTGTTCGACGTCACCGGGAAGAGTTACACGGCCGCCAAGCTCACCGGCCTGTTCGACCTGCGCCTGCTCAACACCCAGGGCACTATCCCGGACGGCGCCGATGTGGTGATCCGCATCGGCGCCGCCACGGCGCTCAAGTCCCCGTAGTTACTTGACGACGACTTCCGACTTCATCTGGGGGTGGAAGTCACACGTGATCTTGTAGTCGCCCGGTCCCGGAGGGGTCCACTCGAAGACGTGGTCCTTCTTCATGTTCCCGGACTCGTTCTTGCCGTCGATCGTGACCGTGTGGAGGGCGGTCTCGCTGTTCTTGAAGTAGATCTTTTCGCCCGCGTTCGCGGTGATCTTCGTGGGGATGAACTTCAGGTTGTTCTGGTCGATGAAGGGCGCTCCATCCGGCACGCCTTCTTCGCCCTTGGCCCGGCCCGCAGTCGTATCGCCGTTCGAGGACGAACCGCCGTCGTCGCCCCCGCCGCAGGCTGCGAACGCCACCGGCACGACGAGCACACCGGTCAGCGCAGCCGCACGAAGATACTTAAGGTATGACATGGATACCCTCCGAAAGAATTGCCGGGTATGAGTTTCGCGCGCTTCACCGGATAGCGCTCGCCAGACGGCCAGCATCGTTGTCATTCCAATAGAGCTATTGATGTCGCCAATAGAACCGGGACAGAGCGAAGGCCCCGGCCGTTGCGGACCGGGGCCTTCATTCGGCAGAGAGGCGGGGTGAGCGACTCTGTTACGACTTGGGAGGGTCGGCGAGGGCGTCGTCGCCCATGTTCTTCCAGACGTATTCCCAGAAGAACGCCACGATGAGCGCGCCGCCGAACGGGCCGACGAGGTAGACCCAGAAGTCCTTCCACTCGTTATCGATGAGGGCGGGGCCGAATGAGCGGGCCGGGTTCACCGACGAACCGGTGAACGGCACGAGTGCGAAGTGGATGGCCATAACGGCAAGGCCGATGGCGATCGGGGCGTTGATGCCCCAGCCCTTCTTGCTGACCGCCACGTTGTAGATGACCCAGATCAGGAACGATGTGGCGATGATCTCCATCCCCAGGCCCTCGGCGGGCGAAAGGTCCGGGTTGATGCTGTGGAGGCCAAGGCGGCCGCCGGCCGCGCCTTCGAGGTCCTTCGCTGTCACCAGCTTGAGCAGCAGGGAGGCCACCGCGGCGCCGGCGAACTGCGCGACCATGTAGGCGAAGCCAACCGCGGGCTTGATGTTCTTCGTCACGATGAAGGCGAGCGAAACGGCCGGGTTGATGTGCCCGCCGCTGATCTGGGCCGTCCACGCCACCGCGATGAGGATGCCGAGGCCGTGGGCGATGGCGATCGCGACCAGTGCTGCATCTCCTCCGGCGCCGCCTACCGCGGCCACAACGGCCCCGGTGCCGAGGAAGACAAAGAAGAAGGTGCCGATGAACTCGGCGACGACCGCGCGTTTTTCGTTCCTGGTAAAGCTACTCACCCTGGTTGCCTTGTCCCCCTTCCCAGTTGTGCCGCTCGAACCTGCCGCGAATCTATCGGTTAAATGTTAAAGTTGTCAAGCGTTTTAGCGTTTGGGTTGACTTGCCACGGCGTTTGTGGCCGAATGCGCGGCATGCCCGACCGTCCGCTCCCCCTCCAGGCCTGTGTCCGTTGCGGCGGCCCGATGGCTGATATCAAGGGCTCCCGGCTGGCTGTCTGCCGCGTCTGCGGCTACAAAGACGACTGCTGCTAACACGCTCTCACCGCCATTCCGCATTGCGGGCCGCTGCGAATTGGCCCTCCACGGCGGGTGCGTTTCTGCTCTAAACTCACCGGCATGTCCCTGAAGAGCCTGGCCCTTCCTTCCCGCCTGTCGCCGAGCACCATCGCCAGCCGCCGCGGCATCCACTACGGCTGGGTGATGGTCGGCATCACCTTCCTGCTGGTCACGGTCACCGCGGGCATTCGTTCGGCCCCCGGCGTGATGATCACGCCCCTGAAGGACGACTTCGGCTGGAGCACAGGGCAGATCTCGCTTGCCATCTCCCTCTCCATCCTCACCCTGGGCCTGGCGGGCCCCGTCTCAGGCAAGCTCATCGACCGCTACGGCATCCGGCCGGTAATCCTCAGCTTTCTGGCCGTCGCCTGCGCCGGCGTGGTGACCACGTTCACGCTGCAGGCCCTGTGGCAGTTCTACATCTACTGGGGCCTGCTGGTTGGCTTCGGCGCCGGTGGGACGTCCATCGTCCTCAGCGCAACCGTGGCCAACACCTGGTTTTTCGAACGCCGCGGCCTTGTCACCGGGATCCTCGGGGGCGCCGCGAGCGCGGGCCAGCTCGTCTTCATCCTCCTGCTCGCTGAAGTCGTCGACGTCTGGGGATGGCGCCAGGCTGTGGGCTTGATGGCGCTCCTCGTCACGGTCGTGGTCCTCCCTCTGGCGGTGATCTTCCTTCGCAGCCGCCCGTCGGATGTCGGCCTGACCGCCTACGGTTCGCGCCCCGGTCAGCTCCCGCTGGCCTCCGATGAACGCCTCGTCCCGATGAAGGAAGCCCTCCGCACCGGGGACTTCTGGCTCATCGCCCTGAGCTTCTCCGTCTGCGGCTTCACCACCATCGGTCTCGTCGGTACCCACTTCATCCCGCACGCCACCGAACACGGCTTCACCGAAAAGCAGGCGGCCGGCATCCTCAGCATCATCGGCGCGTTCAACGTCATCGGCACGATTGCCTCCGGCTGGCTCACCGACCGCTACTCGCCCCGCAAGCTCCTCGCCGTCTACTACGCCCTGCGCGGACTCTCGCTCGTGGTGCTGCCAGCCATCTCCACCGTGCCGCTCATGTCCGCCTTCGCCGTCGTCTTCGGCCTCGACTACATCGCGACGGTGCCGCCGACCGTGATGCTGACCGCGAACCGCTTCGGCCGCCGGTCAGTCGGCACCATCTACGGATGGGTCACTTTCTCCCACATGGTCGGCGGGGCGATCGCAGCAGCTCTGGCGGGCTACATCCACGATGCCGCGGGAGACTACGGCTACGCGATGTACGCCGGAGGCATCCTCGCCCTCCTCGCTGCAGCCGTCGCCTTTAACATCGGGGCCAGGCCGCCGAAAACGACCGGTCTGCCTGCCCCCGCCGCGGGCTACTGACGCTTCTTCCGCGCCGATTTGGCTGTGACCAGTTCGTGGCTGCGGCTCACCCACTGGAACGTCATCTCCAGTTCGGCGTCGTCGCTGATTGTGGTTCGAACCCAGTGATGGCGGCCAAGGTACGGCGCCGGCGAGACGAACGGCAGCGTGAGCGCCTCCTCGGCTTCGTCCGGAGTGAGCTTTAGCGTGACGTACGTCGCTGCTTCGTCACCGGAGACGATGGCGAACAGCTTCCCGTTGGCGGCCTTGTACACGGCGTGCCCCGGCCCGAACGCGAACTCCTCTCGCGTTCCCGGGAATGCCAGCGAGAACGACCGCAACGCTTCGGCGAAGGCCTCTGCCACGCGCGGATCGTACGCGGCGGGCGGCGAAAGCGCTTCGCCGCCCGCGACTCGGTCCTGGCCTAAATACCGAAGTCCCAGCTCCCGCCGTCGTGGTACTGCTTGAGCACGTTCTTGGCGATGAGGATCCGGTGAACCTCGTCCGGGCCGTCGGCGATGCGCAGTGTGCGCGCACCCGTGTACATACCCGAGAGCGGCGTGTCGCCGGAGACGCCCATCGCGCCGTGCACCTGGATCGCACGATCCACCACGCGTTCGTGCGCCGCCGGGACGTACACCTTCAACCCCGAAATGATCGTCCGCGGGTCCATCCCGCTGTCGATCACTTCGGCCGTGTGAATCGTCATCAACCGTGCCGTCATGATGTCGATGTAGCTGTCAGCGATGAAGCCCTGGATGAACTGCTTGGTCTCGAGCATGCCGCCGTGCACTTCGCGGTCGATGGAGCGGCGAACCATCAGGTCGAAAGCGCGCCACATCTGGCCGACGCTGTTCATGCAGTGGAAGACGCGGCCCGCGCCGAGGCGGTCCTGTGCAGCCTGGTGGCCCGTGCCGGTGCGCCCGAGCTGGTTCGTTACCGGAACTCGCACGTTGTTGTACTCGATCTCGCAGTGGTTCGAATCGTGCCCCCACACCGGGATGCGCCGGACAATGTTGAAGCCCGGCGTGTCGGTAGGAACGATGATCTGGGTCATCTTTTCGCGCACGCCGCCGGCGCCGTCGGCCTCTTCGGTCCGGCACATGACGATGGCGAACGCGGCCCCAACCGCGCCGGAGGTGAACCACTTGCGGCCGTTGATAACCCAGTCGTCGCCGTCGCGGACAGCCCGCGTCTGGATGGCGTAGGGGTTCGAACCCGGCGCGTCCGGCTCCGTCATCGAGAAGCAGGAGCGGATATCGCCGGCGATGAGCGGTTCGAGCCACTTCTTCTTCTGCTCCTCCGTCCCGTACTTGAGCAGGATCGTCTGGTTGCCGGAGTCCGGCGCGACCACGCCGAAGAGCGGGTTCGAGAACGGACTCCACGCGAGGATCTCGTTCATGTAGGCGTGCTTCATGAAGCCGATCCCCATGCCGCCGTACTCCTTCGGCAGGTGGGGCGCCCAGAGGCCGGCCTTCTTCACAGTGTCCTGGATTTCGCGGCGAAGCTGCTGCGTCTCTGGGCTGCGGTAGTCACCCAGCTTGTTCTCGTTCGGGATGATGTAGCGGTTGACGATGTTCGCGGTCGCCTGGCGCGTCTCGTTGATTTCGGGGTCGAGGGTCGGGACGGGTGAGATCTGCATGCTTCTCCTCAGCGGGTGGTATCAGCGCAATGGCCAAGTGTACGCCGAAGCGAGGCGCCTGCGGTCAGCCCGGCCGGGCCAAGCCCCCTGTCCGAACGGCCCGGAAAGCGGGACC
>JBDHWA010000060.1:0-9146 GCA_039809945.1 Dehalococcoidia bacterium
TACAGGACCGCACCGCATTCCGGGCAGCCGACACCGCTGGCCACAGCGTCGGAGTGCTTGTTCGCGGCCACGCTCGCGTTCGTGCTCTCCACCACTTCGCTCGCCGGGATGAGCGTCGGCTGGATGGCGCTGTTCGCCCCATCGAACTTGAGTTCGAGCCAGCGGAAGACGTAGTCCACGATGCTCGTCGCAATCGGGATCTGGCGGTTGCTGGTTGGGCCGCTCGGTTCGAAGCGGGTGTTCTTCAGCTTCGCCGAAAGCTCGCTGAGCGGCACGCCGTACTGCAGCGAGTAGCTCGTCAGCATCGCGACGGTGTCCATCAGGCCGGAGACGGTCGAGCCCTGCTTGTTCACGTTGATGAACACCTCGCCGGGCGTGCCGTCATCGAACAGGCCGACCGTCATGTAGCCTTCCTGCTCGCCGACGCGGAACTTGTGGGTGATGGCCTGGCGCTCATCGGGCAGCTTGCGGCGGACCGGGCCGATGGCCTGCGTGAGGATGGCCTGGGCAGCCTCGACCGCCTTCTCGCCGTCGGACTTATCGGCGTGCTTGAGCACCTGGAGCTCCCGCGAACCGTCACGGTAGATGGTGATGCCGTTGCAGCCGGTCCGGTAGGCGAGTTCGTATGCGGTGCGCACGTCATCGACGGTGGCGCTGTTCGGGAAGTTGATGGTCTTGGAGACGGCGTTGTCGGTGAACTCCTGGAAGGCGGCCTGCATCCGGACGTGCCACTCAGG
This sequence comes from Dehalococcoidia bacterium, assembly GCA_039809945.1. GTDB lineage: Bacteria > Chloroflexota > Dehalococcoidia > Tepidiformales > Tepidiformaceae > Amarobacter. Next base: position 738 of record JBDHWA010000060.1, read on the forward strand.
GGCGATGTCGTGGGCCGTGACGAAGGTCTCCTTCACCCACTGCGGAACCTCGGGCCGCTCTTCAAGGTGGCCGCCTTCGGCGAGGAAGCGGATGAGCTCATCGCTGTAGAAGCCTTCGGACTTCGCCACCGCTTCGAACTGCTCGTTCACTTCGGCCAGCTCGGTGCGCTTCGTCGGGTCGTTCTTGTCGAGGTAGTGGGAGCGGATGAACGCCAGCGAGAACACCGGTTCGATGCCGCCGGAGCAGTTGGCGATGATGCTGAGGGTGCCTGTCGGCGCGATCGTGGTGCGCGTGGAGTTGCGCATCGGCCGCGGGCCTTCTTTGCCGCCGGGCCCGTAGATCGACTCTCCCCATTCGGGGAAGCTGCCGCGAACCCGCGCCAGCTGCTCGGAGGCCGCGTCGGCCTCGCGCTGGATGTGGGCCATCACGTCGCGCGCCGTGGCGAGGGCCTGCTCCGAGTCGTAAGGGATGCGCAGGTCGATGAGCATATCGGCCCATCCCATGACGCCCAGCCCGATGCGCCGGATGGAGTGCGAGGTCTCGGCGATCTCGGGAATCGGGTAGTTGTTCATCTCGATGACGTTGTCGAGCATGTGGACCGTGCGGCGAACCACCGTACCGAGGGCGTCGAAGTCGATCGTCTTCTGGCCGGGCACGCCCTTCGTGAAGTGGCCGAGGTTGATCGAGCCAAGATTGCAGGAGTCGTACGGGTAGAGCGGCTGCTCGCCGCAGGGGTTCGTCGACTCCACAGGGCCGCGCTTCGGCACCGGGTTGGCCCGGCCGCCATTGATCCGGTCGATGAAGATGACGCCGGGGTCGCCGTTCTTCCAGGCGTTCGCGAACATCTTCTCCCAGACTTCGCGCGCGTCCCGCTTGCCGACCACCTGGCCGTTCGTCGGGTTGATGATGTCGAACGTCCCGCCGGATTCGACTGCGTTCATGAACGGTTCGGTGACCGCGACGCTGATGTTGAAGTTCTGCAGCGTCGTCATGTCGGCCTTCATCGCGATGAACTCGTCGATGTCCGGGTGGTCGACGCGGAGGATGCCCATATTGGCGCCGCGACGCGTACCGCCCTGTTTGATGGCCTCGGTCGCCGAATCGAACACGCGCATGAAGGACACAGGCCCGCTGGCGACACCCATCGTCGACTGGACGCGATCGTTTGCCGGGCGCAGCCGCGAGAAAGCGAAGCCGGTTCCGCCCCCGGACTTGTGGATGATGGCGGTGTGCTTGATCGCCTCGAAGATGCCTTCGATCGAGTCTTCGACCGGGAGGACGAAGCAGGCGGAGAGCTGCTGAAGTTCGCGGCCGGCGTTCACCAGCGTCGGCGAATTCGGAAGGAAGTCCAGGGAGGCCATCAGCCGGTAGAACGACTCTTCCGCGGCGGCGCGATCGCCCTCGGTGCCGCCGAAGCGCAGTTCAGCTTCGGCGAGGTTGCCGGCCACGCGCCGGAACACCTGCTCCGGGCTTTCAACAGCGTCGCCGCCCTCATCCCGGCGGGCGATGCGGCGTTCGATGACGACCTTCGCGTTCTCGGAAAGCTCCCGGGGCTGAAAGTCGCCGCCTCCGGCGCTGCGGATATCGGGTGTCGTCGTGACCATGGTGTTCCTCCCATTGACTGTGCTTCAGACTGTGCTTCGAAGACGCTCCCGCCGGGGTGGACGGGAAGATAGCGAACAAGTGTTCTAGTTGTCTATCAGGTGACGTACTCCCGGGCGGGGAGCCGCACTTCGTCGCTGCGCATGATCACCGGGTCTCCGAGACGTGAGCGCCCCGGGATCAATGAGTGCCCGGCCTGGCCGGGGGCAGGCGAACCGTAGTAGTTCAGGAGTTCGGCGCTGGCGTTGGCAGCGCCAAGGTCTGTGACCATGGCGAACAGCTGCGGCGGCCGCATATCACGCAGGGCAAGAAGGTAGGCCTTCTCGCTCATCAGCAGGCCGTCGATATCGCAGAGGCCTTCGGGCGTCGTCCGGACCGGCGCGGAGAACTGGAGGGCATGGACTTCCCAGATCTTCATGGCCTAGATCACCGACTCGGCGAAGTGGCGGCTCTCGACGTCCTGGAGGAGGCGCGGACCGCGGGGTTCAGTCGCGTCTGGCAGCGACAGCTGGAGTTCGCGCTCCTCGATAGATGGGACTCGGCCGGTTTCAAGCGCTTCGACGGCTTCCTTGAGGGACTCGATGTCGGTGAACGACCGGTAGACGCTCGCGAAGCGGATGTAGGCGATGTGGTCGAGCCGGCGAAGTGCGTCCATCGCAAGTTCTCCCAGGACCTGCGATGGAATTTCGGGCCGGCCGTCGGCATTCACGCGTGATTCGATGTCGGTGACGATGCCTTCCAGCTGGGCCACCGAGATATTCCGCTTGGCGCAGGCGCTGCGCAGGCCGCGGAGCAGCTTCTCACGCGAGAACTCCTCCCGCCGTCCGTCGCGCTTGAGGATCTGGACGGTCGAGAACTGGACGGCTTCGACGGTGGTGAAGCGCTCACCGCAGGCGATGCACTGGCGGCGGCGGCGGATGCCGTCATCGTTGGCCCGGCTATCGGTTACCTTGGAGTCCCGGAAGTGGCAGTAAGGGCAGCGCACGGGCGGACATAATCCTTTGAAGCGTGTATGCGCCTGAACATTTCTTGGGCGGCGCGCAGCGGAGTATCGATCAACATCTGGTAGGAAGTCAACAGGCAGGCACCAGATATTGTAGCAGGTCTTATGAACAGTCCCGAATCTGAGGACGCCTGCGCACCGATGGGGGAGGCGCTATTTCGGTATGCCCGGGCACTGAAATTGCCCGGTAATCCGGCCCTGGTCCGGCGACGAGATGGTCGCTTCGAGGTCGCCGTTGTCGCCCGGTTCGGCCACGAAAACGTGGGCATGGCCTTTCTGCTTGCTGTCGACTTCGATGGTGACTTCTGGGCCGCTCCCGGGCACACCGTCCCAACTGTACTCACCGGGGCCGGTGTACCCGTTGATGATGACGCGAAGTGAATGGCGCGCGCCGGACATGTAGGCCTGCGCAAGCAGTTGGAAGCGGCCCTTCTCCGGCGTCGCACCGCGGAACCATGTGCAACTCGCATCAGACTCCGTCATCTGACCCTCGATCACGCCTTCGAACAGGAGGTTCTGGTCTGCCGGCCCGAAGACGGGGAGGCCGATGCGTTCGACCGGGGTCTGATCAATGGTTGGCGTCGCGGTCGGGGCCGGCGCCGGTCCATCGCCACAGCCGGCGAGGACGAGGCCAGCGGCAAGGCAGCCAGCGAGCAGGAGCTTCCGCATGCAGCCAAGGGTAGGGCGAAGCACGGCTATTCGCGACGCGCGGTGAAGGTTGTGGAAGGCGCTATCGCCGCGCCGCCGACTTCGTGCGCTCGAAGTATTCGCAGGCGGGCGTGTCGCTGTAGGGGTTGAGGATGCCGCTCGCGATATGGAGGCAGGTGCCGCGTCCGAAGTCGTGGTCTTCCACGAACTGGCGGCAACTCCCGCACGTTTTGGGTGGTTCCGCCCGGAACATGCCGAAGTCCTGGCGCTGCGTGATGCCGAGGAGGGCCATCGGCTCGGGCTGGAGGAAGTCTTCCTCGGTGACCTGTGGCTGGCGGGTCCAGCGTTCGCGCGAATGCTGTTCCTGGCGGCGTTCGCGCTTGCGGTTCTTGCGGCGTCCCATGCCAGAGAGCGTAGCCCGTTGTTGCGCTGGCCGTCTCGCGGGGGTGTGCAGGGAGTACACTGCGGGCAGTTCCTCGGGGGTCGAGTGCTATGCGGCGCGTGCATCGAATGGCGGTACGTTCAGAGGATCAACAGCGGCGGGCCATCCAGCGGCCTGCGGCGGCTGCGCACCGGCGGCAGGTTTCACCTGACACGTTGACGCTCGCGGGCAATCGCACGATTAGCCGGATCATCGAGGACGACCCCACTCGGCTCCCCCGCGAACTACGGGGCCGCCTCGAATCGCTCTCGGGCATCTCGTTGGCGGACGTACGCGTTCACCGGGATTCTCCTGAGCCGGACCGGCTCGATGCGTTCGCGTTTACGGAAGGCACCTCAATCCACCTCGGGCCGGGCCAGCACAAGCATCTCGCCCATGAGGCCTGGCACGTCGTCCAGCAGAAGCAAGGCCGTGTGCCGGTCACCGGCGAAACTGCGGGCAAGCCGCTCAACCATTCCGCCGCGCTCGAAGCCGAGGCTGACGCGATGGGCGACCGATCGCGTGACGCTGCGCCGGCTGCCAGCATCGCTGCACTCGCGTCACCGGCAACACCTTCACGGGCGCCGGTGCAACTCAAGTGCAAGATCTGCGGCGCGAACAGCCACAACGCAAACAACTGCCCGAAAATCGCGAAGCCTGAGAAAGAAGAGAAATCGGGAGGACGTGGTCTGACAGCGGCCAACCCCAAACAGCGCGAACTCTTCGAAGCCATCCTTCCGAAGCTCGACGTCGAATCGATGTACGGCCCCGGGGCCAAGAGCCTCGTGGGCGGGTACAACGGCAAACCGAACAGACTCAGCGAGAAACTCAAGAGCGTTCGGATCGACCGCCAGGGCCTGGGGAATGTCCAGTTCCAGATCGGCGATGACTCGTACGCCTGCGCCGAGTTCAAACAGGATACGGAACCGGAAGCGATTATCGGGGCCCTGCGGCGCTCTCTTCTCTCTGGGAAGAATAAGAAGGCCTGACCGCCAGTTCGGTCGTTCCCTGTAGACTGTCGCGATGCGCGCAGCAGCATGGAACAGCACGGGCCTTCTTGAGGTGATTGAGCGGCCAGCTCCGGAGGCCGCGTCCGGCGCAGTCCTCGTCCGGCCGAAGGTCGTCGGAATCTGCGGGTCGGACCTGCACATCTTCCGCGGGCACTTCAACAGGGTTGTTGGTCAGTCACCCGGCCACGAAATCGCCGGCATGGTGGAGGGCGGTGAGGGTTTCGAGCCCGGGACGCTGGTTGCCGTCGAACCGACGCTGCCCTGCGGCCAGTGTCCAGCCTGCCTGCGCGGCCAATCGCCCGTCTGCCGGAAGCTGCGGCTCATGGGCATCAGCGCTCCTGGTGGGATGCAGGAACTGCTCGCTGTTCCCGCGGCGAACGTCCATCCGCTGCCGGATGGGGTCGGCTGCGATATCGGCGCACTCGCCGAGCCGCTGGCGGTCTGCGTCCGGGCGCTCAACCGCGCGGAGGTCCCTACTGGCGCACGCGTGGCCGTCGTCGGGTCAGGCACCATCGGGTTGCTCACCACGTTGCTCGCCTCGCAGTTGGCGTCCGAGGTCGCCGTCACGGCGCGGCACGCCCACCAGGCGGACCTGGCCAGGCGGATGGGCGCCGCGCACGTCTTCGAGCCGGGCTCTGCGGAGTTCCTTGAGTGGTCGCGCCGCAACCCCGTGGACGTCGTTTTCGAAACGGTCGGCGGCGCCGCGCAAACGCTTGCCGAGGCGGTCAACGCTGTTCGGCCCGGCGGGACGGTGCTCGCCCTTGGCGTCTTCACCGGGGACGTGCAGGTTCCGGCGCGAAAGCTGGTGAACCAGGAGGTTCGCCTCACCGGGTCGCTCGTCTATGGGTTCACCGGGAATCAGCCGGAGTTCGCGGCCGCCGTGAGTTTGCTCGGCCGGTTCGAACCTCAGCTTGCCGCACTGAAGACAGCGTCTTACCCGCTCGACCGGGCGAACGACGCCTTCGAACACGCCCTCGATAAGGCGCGCGGGGCGGTCAAGGTCAGCGTCGAGGTGACGCCGGCGTAGCCGTTACACCAGCTTGGGCAGGACCTTCGTGGTGAACAGCGTGAAGCTCTCGTGGCTGAGCGGCGCGGCGAGCAGGTAGTTCATCGGCAACCGTTCGCGCAGTTCGAGCAACTGGTCGGTCACGGACTCGGGTGTGCCGTGCACCATCACGTGGTTCACGTACCGTTCGACCGGGTCCTCGTGCATCCCCTTCGCGTAGGAACCGACGGTCCAGCGGGCGCCTTCGTACGCGACCTGCCGGGCCTCTTCGGCCGTTGGCGCGATGGCGATGAGCCGGGCCATGGGAATATCGCGGCCCGCGATCGAATGGCCGTGCTCTTCGAGGACTCGCTGATAGAGCGCGCGCTTCTCACCGATCTCCGAATGCGTCGAATGCGGGTCCATGAGGATGGTGTGCCCTTTGCTGGCTGCGCGATTGATGGCATCGGGTGAGGTCGCGGCGAGCCAGGTTGGCGGATGGGGCCGCTGCATCGGTTTGGGGAGCACTTCGATGCCGTCGTACTGCCAGAACGTCCCGTGGAACGTGAGCCGCTCGTTCGTCCACGCCTGGAGCACGATATCGACCGCTTCCTGGAAGCGAGCGGCGCTCTCGCTGACGTCGACGTCGAACGCCCGGAACTCAGACGGGTCGAAGCCTCGGCCAGCGCCCCAGTTGATCCGGCCGCCGGAGAGGACATCGAGCAGCGCGACCTCCTCGGCCAGCCGCAGTGGGTTGTAGAACACGGCCAACGAGACCGCGAGGCCGATCCGCAGGTTCCGCGTGCGCGCGGCCACGTTCATCGCCATCAGGTGGGGCGACGGGCAGACGCTGTAGGTGTTGAAGTGGTGCTCGGCCAGCCAGACGCCGTCGTAGCCGCCTTCATCCATGATTGCGATGCGGTCGAGGGCGCGTGTGTAGACCGTTTCGAGCGGTATCCGCCGGGACCACGAGAAGAACTGGAGGACGCCAACTTTCATGGCGGCGGAGCTTACGCCCGGAGCACGGCACTGTCGCGGCGCATGCCCGAAGGCAGCGACGGCCGGTGTAGACTCGCCGCAAACGTGCGCGGAGGCTGGACATGCCATGGATCGAGGTCGGTGAAACAGACATCTACTACCAGGAAGAAGGCGCCGGGGCGCCCATGGTCTTCCTCCACGGGATGAGCTCCTGCGGCGAGGCCTGGTGGCAGCAGTTCACCCACTTCCGCGACCGTTTCCGCTGCATCGCCTACGACAGCGTGAACCACGGGCACTCGTCGAACTCGCTTCGCGATGCCGACGAGCCTGACCGTGCCGACGAACTCGAAGGATTCCTCGCTGCCCTGGGACTCGAACGGCCGATCATCGCCGGGAACTCCATGGGCGCGAATACGCTGACTCGCTGGGCGATGCGCCACCCCGGCGACGCACGGGCGCTCATCCCTTCCGGCGCGGGCATTACCCTGCCGGGTCAGCCGCTCGCACGCTTGCCTGCACCCCAGCCGTTGAGCCCGGATGTCCTCTTCCTCCCGACTGGCGACGCGCTCACCGAGGGATTCAAGGCCAACCAGCCGCGAATGTATGAGCGCTATCTACGTATCCGCTCGACGGCCACGCGGCTCGAGGCGCTCCGTTCCCCGCGGCGGGTCTCGGCGGCTACCCTCGCCGAACTCAAGACCATGGCCGATGGCGTGACCCGCATCACCTCGCCCATGTGCGTCATTGTGGGCGCGCTCGATGCCGCGGCGCCGCGCTGCGAAACCCTGGCGTCGGCCGTTCCCGGCGCGGAGTTCCACGCCATCGAAGGCGCGCCCCACAACGTCTACTATGAGGCCGCCGAACCCTACAACGTGATCGTCGACGCGTTCCTCGCGAAGGTCCTGCACTAAACGTGGCTGGCTCACGGCGGGGTGCGCTGCCTGCGGCCCCGCCGTGAGGGGACTGGCGCTTAGCCCTTCGCGTAGTTGCTCGCGCCGAAGAAGTCCACGACGACGACCGGTTCGTTCCCAACAACCCAGGCATCGTGCCCGGACGGGAGCGCCGTGACTTCGCCCGGGACGGCGTCGAACTCGGCGCCGTCGGACATCCGGACGCGGAGGGTGCCGCTGACGTGGTACTGGAAGTGAGGCGCCTCGCACCATTCCGTGCCGGCGACCGGCTTCACATGGTCGGACCAGCGCCAGCCGGGCTGGAGGGTGAGCCGCCCAACGGTTCCGCCGCCGATGTTGATGAGGTCGACCTTGCCAAAGGGGAACTCGCGGGTCTCGTCGGGCTTGCTGAAGATCTTGCGTTCTGCTGAGGTTGCGGTGGTCATTGTTCTGCTTCTCCTTCTTCTCGGCCTCTCCGGCCGGCTGGGGAGAATGTAGGCGCCGCCACGGCCCGCCACATCGTCGAGTGTTCTCATTCTGCACGGACCGGGGCGCTGGTAGTTTCTTCCTATTCGGCGTGGAGCAGGCCGTGGCGGAAGGCCCAGGCCGTGGCCGCCGCACGGTTGTCGACATCGATCTTTTCGAAGATGTGGCTCACGTGGTTCACTACCGTTCGCTCACTGAGGACGAGCCGTTCGGCGATGTCGCGATTGCTGAGACCGCTCGCCACCAACTCCAGCACCTCCCGCTCACGTGACGAAAGCCGGCCGGGCAGTGCCGCTGGCGTCGTTGCCGCGGTAGGTGCGGCGTCCGGGCGGCCGAACGCGATGCTCGCGGGGGCGCCAGCCTCGAGGAGGCTGCGGATGCGGCG